>CAZBAY010000076.1:0-6550 GCA_964489945.1 uncultured Planctomycetia bacterium | reverse complement strand
TGCCAAATGGCCGCTTTATTCATCGCGCTGCTGGCCGCCCCCGAGGCCGTGAGAAACGTGCTCTTTGGCGCCACCGTGGGATTGACGGTCGCGTCGGGGATAGGGTATCTTCGAGTAGGGGGGAGGCTTCTCCGTTAAATGAATCCGCTCGATTTTGCGATCTCATTTGTAGTGTGTTTTTTGGTGGGGGCTTTTCCCACGGCTTACCTCGCCGGAAAATATTTCAGGAGCACTGATATACGTCAATTCGGGAGTGGAAATGTCGGAGCGACGAACGCGTTCCGTGTGCTCGGAAAGAGGATCGGCGCGTGTGTTTTCGCGGTGGATCTGGCCAAAGGAGCTCTGCCGACCTGGTTCATGACCCGACTCGTATTTCCCGAGACGCTCCCTGCAGATTGGGCGGTCTGGGCCGGCCTGGGGGCCATCCTCGGTCATATTTATACGCCCTTTTTGGGCTTCAAAGGCGGCAAGGGGATCGCGACAGGATCGGGCGTTATCCTGGCGGTTTATCCGGTCGTCTACGCGGTCGTCGTTTCCGTATGGGCTCTGGCCTTTATCATCACGCGGGTTGTCTCCATAAGTTCGCTCATATCGCTGGTCGCGATGGTCATTGCGATCTTTGTCTTTCCGATGGGAGGGGTCTCAAGGACGTTCTTTTTTACGATATTCGCTTTGGGCGCATGGACCCACAGGAGCAATATTTCACGACTTAGGAAGGGGGAGGAAAAGGGCATTAGTTAGTAAATTCAATATATAGAATAATCTTGAACGGGCTTATCTGGTGATGTATACTTCCAACAAGGCCCTATTTTTTTAGACAGCTTGTTTAATATTTTTAATATGTTGTATTGATAAGGGTGCTTAAATGAGGGAAATATTCATCAGGACAACGACCTCCGATAACCACAAAAGAAAGAACCTCTCTATTGTGGAAACGATCAAGCGGAACGGCTTTCAGGCAAAAGCCGAAAAGAAGTATGCCTACTACGTTTCAGAGCAGAATCCGTTCCAGAATCCTGAGGATCTCAACACCTGGATGAGCTCTCAAGCCTCCAGCTACCAGCGTAAGGACCGGCATGTTTCCATCCGGAAGACCTATGACAATAACACCGGCATCGGCCAGATGATCTACCGTGTCATCGGCAGTTTTTATGTCATCCAGAACCTGCACATTTTTGCCGTCGTTTTCATGCATAGCATCAAATTCGATATGCTCACCACGGGCGGGGCCCTCCCGCACCCGAAATTCTAACAGTCTGACAATCTAATTCTAATCCGTTGTTGACCATTCAGGTGGGCTTTGTTATACTAAAAAAATTGCCAAAATTGCGGCTTGACGAAAGCTTAACTCTATATGTTGCAAAAGGATACAAGGATAGGCGTTTTAGGGGACGGGGGCTGGGGAACAGCCTTAGCGCTGCTTTTGGCCGGAAAGGGCTATAAAGTCGAGCTGTGGGGCGCTTTTCCCAAATATGTGGAAGAAATGCGCCGCAAACGGGAGAACGTAAAATTTCTGCCAGGCTTCAAGATCCCTGAAAATGTGAGCCCTTCCTCGGACATCCACGCCACGTGTCTGCGTTCCGACCTGATCGTTTTGGCGGCTCCTTCCCAGTTCATGCGGTCCGTGCTCCAAAAGGTACGGAAAGACAAGATCCATCACAAGGCGTTCGTGGCTGTCGCCAAGGGCATCGAGACAAAAAGTTTGAAAGTCATGTCACAAGTGGTGCACGAGGAGCTTGGGCGTGTCAGCCTTTGCGTGATCTCGGGGCCGACGATCGCCCGCGAAGTGGCCCTCAAAATGCCCGCCGCGGCGTCCGTGGCCTCCACCAACCGGGAGCTTGCCGCCCGGGTGCGGAAGATCTTCATGACGGACTCTTTCAGCCTTTTTGAGAGCGATGATGTGTTGGGCGTCGAGCTCGGCGGATCGCTCAAGAACGTGATCGCCATTTCAGCGGGTATCGTCGAGGGGCTCGGTTTCGGCTCCAACACGCGCGCGGCGCTATTTGCCAGAGGTGTCGCGGAAATGGCCCGTTTGGGGCATGCTCTCGGAGCGCGGCGTGAAACTTTCATGGGACTCAGCGGCTTGGGCGACCTCGCGACGACCTGTCTCAGCCCGCACAGCCGGAACCGCTGGCTGGGCGAGGAGATCGGCAAAGGCAGAAAATTGAAGAATATTCTCAAAGGCACCGAAATGGTCGTTGAAGGCGTCGACACCGCGGCGGCGGCCTACCAATTGGCGAAAAAGCACCGGGTCCCGATGCCGATCACCGAGGCGATGTACGGGATCCTTTTCAAGGATCATAAACCGCGGGAAGCGGTGAAGGCTCTGATGAACCGCGAGCCGCACCGCGAATTGGATTAAAAAAGTTTACGGGGCGTGGCCCAGCTTGGTCTAAGGCGCTACCTTGGGGTGGTAGAGATCGGTGGTTCAAATCCACTCGCCCCGATTTTTTATCGGGAAAATAGGGCTATGAAGAAGTCATCACAAACGATCGGTATCGGGTTGCTGGGTCTGGGGACCGTGGGCACGGGTGTGGTCAAAATTCTCCAGTCGCAGGCCGCGGCGATCGAGCAGAAAACCGGCATTCGCCTTGTGTTGAAAAAGATCGCCGTGCGGTCCGTTTCAAAGAAAAGGTCCGTAAAGGTGAGCCCCAAACTTTTGACCGCGAGCGCGACTTCGGTGGTCCGGGACCCTTCGGTGGATATTGTCATCGAACTCATTGGGGGCATCCACCCGGCCAAAGAACTGATCGCTCAGGCTTTTAAGTCCGGGAAACAGGTCGTCACCGCCAACAAAGCGCTCCTCGCCGAGCAGGGCGATTTTGTTTTTGGGCAGGCGCTCAAATACTCGCGGGAGCTCGGCATCGAGGCGTCGGTCTGCGGCGGCATTCCCATCATCAAGTCCATCCGGGAAGGCCTTGCGTCGAACAATATCACTCATTTTTTGGGCATCGTCAACGGCACCTGCAACTACATTTTATCGGCGATGTCCAACGGCGCGGATTTCTGCTGCGCGCTGAAGGACGCGCAGGAGAAGGGCTACGCGGAGAGGAACCCAAAGCTTGACGTGGAGGGCATCGACTCGGCGCACAAGCTCGCGGTCCTCGCGCGGCTGGCGTTCCGGCGGGCGGTTTCCTTCAAGTCGATCGCGGTCGAGGGCATCCAGTCGCTTCACGAGCTCGATATCGAGTACGCCAGGGAACTGGGCTACACGGTAAAGCTTTTGGCGATCGGAAAAAAATTGCCGCAGGGTCTTGAACTGCGTGTCCACCCGACGCTTCTGCCGTGGGATCACCCGCTGTCAAGCGTCCATGGCGTGTACAACGCTGTTTTTGTCCACGGCGACCAGGCGGGGGACCTTCTTTTTTACGGCCGGGGAGCGGGCATGTTCCCCACGGCCAGCGCCGTGATGAGCGATGTGCTGGACATCGCGAAGAAAATTTCAGGCCATGAAGCCTGTGGCGTGGGCATCCCCGCGGCCGCGAAAGCGGGGGCCAGGGTCCTTTCGCTGGGAGACATCGTTTCCAAATATTATTTGAGGTTTCAGGCGGCCGATAAGCCGGGTGTGCTTGGCCGTATCGCTCAGACCCTCGGCGCCAATGGGATCTCGATCCTCAGCGTTCATCAAAAAGAATCCCATGATTCAGGGTCGGTGCCCGTGGTGATCTTGACGTATGAGGCGCGCGAGGCAAACTTGAGGCGGGCGCTTAAGACGATCGACGCGCAAAAAGACATACGCGAGAAAACTGTCGTGCTCCGGGTTGAGAAATGATGTGGCGCGGCATCATTGAACGGTATCGTTCCTATCTTCCGGTGACGGCCCGGACGCCCATCGTGACGCTGAACGAGGGCAACACGCCTTTGGTGCATTCCATTGTGCTGTCCGAGCTCACAGGCGCGTCGGTTTATCTTAAGTATGAGGGATTGAATCCCACAGGTTCTTTTAAGGACCGGGGAATGACGATGGCGGTGTCGAAGGCCAAAGAAGACGGGGCGAGAGTCGTGCTCTGCGCCTCGACCGGGAACACCTCCGCTTCCGCCGCGGCCTATGCGGCGCGCGCGGGTCTCAAGTGCGTCGTGCTGATCCCGAAAGGCGCTATCGCGCTGGGAAAACTCAGCCAGGCGCTTATTCACAACGCCCAGGTCCTGGCGGTGGACGGCAATTTTGACAAAGCGCTGCAGTTGGTCCGCGAGATCGCGGCGAAGTACCCCGTGACGCTGGTGAATTCCGTGAACCCTTTTCGTTTGCAAGGGCAAAAAACAGGGGCGTTCGAGATCTGCGATCAGCTGGGGCAGGCGCCGGACTATCACGCGATCCCGGTGGGCAACGCGGGAAATATTTCAGCCTACTGGATGGGCTACCGGGAGTACGCGCAAGAAGGAAAAGTAAAAAACAAGCCCCGAATGCTCGGGTTTGAGGCGGCCGGCGCGGCGCCCATCGCGAGAAAGAGGATCATTTCAAAGCCCAAAACGATCGCGACGGCGATCCGCATCGGGAATCCCGCCAGCTGGAAATTAGCGGAGCGGGCCCGCGATGAATCGAAAGGGCTTATCGATATTGTGACGGACGCGGAGATCCTGCGCGCCTACAGTCTTTTGGCGGCGAAAGAGGGTGTTTTTGTCGAGCCCGCGAGCGCGGCTTCTGTGGCCGGGATCCTGAAATTGAATAAAAAAGGGTATTTTAAAAAAGAGATCCGGGCGCGCGGCAAGAAGGTGACCATCGTCTGCGTGCTGACCGGGCATGGCTTGAAGGACCCCGACAGCGCGCTTCGGGCGGTGAAACCGCCGAAGACCGTGCCGGCGAGGATGGACGCGATCCTGGAGAAAATGGGACTATGAAATATTTAATGCTGATCTGCGAGGGACTGTCGGACGAGCCATTGGAGGAGATCGGCGGCCGTACGCCTTTGGAAGTCGCCAAAACCCCTTTTATGGATCTTTTGGCCAAAAAAGGGCGAGTGGGCCAGGCACTCTTTACGCCCGCGCCGCTTTCCGTGACAAGTGACGTGGCCTGCATGTCGCTATTGGGTTTTGATCCGGCGGAATTTTATACCGGCATCGCGCCGCTCGAGGCGCTGGCGATGGGCATTCCGCAGGACGACCATCAGGTCGCGTTCCGGTGTGATCTTGTGACGGTCGCCGACGAATTTCTCATGGACACCAGCGCCAGTTATATCTCGCCCAAGGAATCACGGCTTCTCGTTGAGGAGCTGAATCAAAAGCTCTCGAACGGGAAAGCGCGCTTTTACGCGGGGGACGGCTACAAGAACATTCTCCTCATCACCGATCTGGAAAACGTGGATAAGCTGGACGGTCTTGAATGTGTCGGCCCGCGCGGTCTGATCGGCCAAAAGTTCGTGAAGCATCTGCCGAAGGGCGCCGCGGCCTCGTTCCTCACGGATCTTATGGACCAATCCAAGGAGATCCTGGAAAACCATGAGATCAACCGTGTCCGCATCGATCTGAACGAGAATCCGGCGAATATGATTTGGCCTTGGGGGCAGGGCAAAAAGCCCAAAATGCCGAGTTTCAAACAGCGGTTCGGCCTGGAAGGCGCCGTCGTTTCCTCATCGGACTACGTCCGCGGCCTGGGCAAAGCGCTCGGCATGGAAACGGAGAAAGGGCTGGAGGAAAGCCTGGCCGAAAAGGATTTTGTTTTCGTGTACCTTGAGTCAAGCGGCGACCTTTACAAGAAATACGACTGGAAGGCCAAGGTCAAATTTATCGAGGATTTTGACGCTTCGACCGTCGGACACGCGGTCCGGTTCGCGGAAAGCCATCCTGACGCGCGCATCCTTATCAGCACCGATACGGCCAGTTCCACCTCCAAAAAGGCGCTTTTGCGCGGGCACGTTCCTTTTCTCATCCAGGGAAGCGGCGTGGAGGCGGAGGAGACGGGCCATTTCAGCGAGAAAACGGCCGCGCTGAGTAAGCAGATCTTTGACCAGGGCCACCAGCTCCTGGAACACTTTTTAAAAAAATGAGCCTGATCGTCCAAAAATACGGCGGATCGAGCGTCGCCAATCCTGACCGCATCAAGAATGTCGCGCGGAGGATCGCGCGTACCAAAAAACAGGGCCACTCGCTCATCGTTGTCGTGAGCGCGCTGGGCGACACGACCGATGATCTTTTGACGCTTGCCGGTCAGATCACAAAAAACCCGTCTCGCCGCGAGCTCGACATGCTGCTGTCCACAGGAGAGCAGATCTCCGTGGCGCTTCTGGCGATGGCGCTGCATGAGCTGGGCTGTGACGCGATCTCGTTCACCGGCGCTCAGGTGGGCATCCGAACGGATTCCTCCTATACCCGGGCGCGGATCGTGAATATCAGCACGAACCGCATCAAGGAAGAGCTCGCGAAGAAGAAGGTCGTGATCGTCGCCGGCTTTCAGGGTGTGAATGAGAACTCCGAGATCACGACGCTCGGGCGGGGCGGGAGCGACCTGACGGCGGTCGCGCTGGCGAAGGCATCCGGAGCGGCCGCCTGCGAGATCTACACCGATGTCGACGGGATCTATACCACCGATCCGCGGATCGTGAAGGACGCGCGG
>CAZBAY010000075.1:0-16042 GCA_964489945.1 uncultured Planctomycetia bacterium | reverse complement strand
CAACCTGACGCTGACCGGCGGCACGATGACAGCTTCTACCGGCGATACCTTCCTGTCGGGGGCCTACTCGAGCACGTCCACGAGCCAGTTCTACCACAACTTTGGCACGTTCACGCTGGACGGCTCGTCAAGCGTTGTGATCGATCTGCCGCCTTTCGCGGCCAACGTTTCCGAAGAGTTTTACAATTTCACGATCTACGCCACCAACGGCACCATTAAATATCTTGGGTGGAGGGATCTCTTGGACGTGTTGGGCACCCTGACGCTCAGAGACGGGCAGTTTGAAAGGCAAACCAACGCGGGAAATTTTGGTTTCGCGCTGTTCCACGCGTTCGGCAACGTGAAAGTGTATAACACCTGGGACGGCGGCAACGTCCGTCTTAATTTTATAGGCTCGGCTGCTGTGCAGACTTTTGATCTTTCCGGCGGCGCTGAGGACAAATTATTCAGGACTAATATCGGCATCAATAAGCCGTCGGGTGAGGTCTACCTTATGTCCAGCCTTCTGTTGACGAGCTCTGTGTCCAGGCTCAATATCGTTCAGGGTGTTCTTAATTTGAATGGTTACAACCTTAGTGTTGCCAGGACGGACTCGGTAGGCTTCACGAATTTAGGCACGATCCGGCTTTTCGGGGCGGTGGGCCAGACCGTGACGTTGGGCGGCGGGAATTATATCAGTGCAGGTACTTGGGAATATAAAGGGGACGGCATCGCTGGCGCCACTACCTTTACGGTCCTCGATTTTGGCCTCACCGATTATTTCAATCTGATCATGAACACGACGGATGGCGTGGATATTTTCTACTTCGCGAATAACACGAATGTCGCGGGCGCGATGACAGCCTCGAACACCGGGGGCATGACGTTCCAGGCGGGTACGACGCTGACCGTGAGCGGGGCCTTGACGTGGCAGGGCATCTCTTCCGGCAACCACATGGAGCTCCGCTCCTCATCGCCCGGAACCCAGTGGTTCCTAAATGCCTTGGGATCAAAGTCACTTACCTGGCTTGACGTTCAGGACAGCAACTCGAGTAATTCCACTTCTTGCTCCACCTGCACGAACAGTGGCAATAACAACGCGAACTGGCTTTTCGTCTAATCCTTCCAACCTGGACTTCCGGTATGCTAAAATCATCCTCACAGGAGGACTTTATGAAACGGATCTTTGTTTTTATCATCGGTGCTTTGGTCGTTCTGGGGAGCGTTTCGCCGGCCTTCGCGGTCCAGCGCGGCACTCCGGAGTATGAAAAGATGAAAGAGTATAAGCGGCTTGAGAGGGAGAAGCGGAATAATCCTTCCGCAAACCCTCAGGGAGAAGCGGACGGTTTCTGGGCGAGAGAGGCCCGGCGCTCCGGCTTTGCCGGCACGGCCGCGATGTTCGGGAACGCCCTCACCGGCGCCATCCCGCTCGACAAGCCCAACTCCCGCAAGGCTTCCGTCGAACAGCCAGCCTAGTCCAGTGGCTTTAGAGAACGTCTTTTCCTGGTCCAAATCCCGGGACGAGGAGTTCCGGGAGTGCCTGCGCAAGTATTTCTATAACCGGTACGCTTCCTGGGGCGGGTGGGAGAGGACGGCCCCCCGGGAGGCGCGCCAGGCCTATATCCTCAAGAATCTGAAGAACCGCTGGGCCTGGAAGGGCGAGCGCGTCCACCATGTCATCGAGCACGTCCTGAAGTCGGTTCGAGCCGGCAAGCCCGTACCCTATGAGGCCGCGGCGAAACACCTCACCGACCTCATGCGCGCAGATTTTCGCTCTTCCAAAGCGAAAAAGAACCAGGAAGACCCAAAGCGCAATATCGGCCTCTTCGAGCATGAATACGAGAAGCCTGTCACGGACGAGACTTGGAAAAAGATCCATGATGAAGCCGCGCTTTGCCTGAAAAATTTCTATGGGTCCGCATTCTTCAAGGAACTCTCAGGCGATGACACGGGCTCGTGGCTTGCGATCGAGGACCTGGAGGATTACGGGTTCGATCGCGCCAAAATCTTTGTGAAGCTTGATTTCGCGCGCAAAAAAGACGGCGTGGTCGAGATCTACGATTGGAAAACGGGAAAAAGCGACCCGGAAGGCGCGAAGCTTCAGATCGGCGCCTACGCGCTCTACGCGATGGAGCGGTGGAACGTTCCGCTGGGGGACATCCGGGCCTATCTTTTTAATTTAAGCGCGCCGTTGCCCGTCCCGGACCGGCAGGCGATCAATGAGGACCTCCTGGCGCTCACCCGCAAGGCGATGACCGAAAGCATCGCCGCGATGCGCGGGCTCCTGGCTGATCCGGTGAAGAATATTCCGAAGCCGCGGGAAAATTTTCCTTTTACCGAAAATGTCCGGCTCTGCGATTTCTGCAATTTTTATAAAATTTGTGAGAAATGGCAGAAGCCCGCATAATGGATCACAAGCTTGACTGTACTGGTCAGCTTTGCCCGGTGCCGATCCTGATGACCGAGGAAAAAATGAAGGACCTGAAAAAAGGGGATGTGCTGGAGATTTTGTATACCGATCCGGGAGCCAAACCGGATCTCGTTGCGTGGTGCAAAGCCACCGGAAACCACACGCTTGGTTTTAAGGACGGGAAACTAAAAAGTTTTGCTTACATCCAAAAAGGATAGCGCATGAAAAATTTGAAGGAAAACATCCGCCGCGCCGCCGCCGCGCTCCGCAAAGCTAAAAAGATCGTCGTGATCTGCCATGTTAATCCGGATGGCGACACGCTGGGCTGTCAGCTGGCGCTCGGCCTGGCGCTCCTCTTGATGAAAAAGAAAGTGGTGCTTTTAAGCCGAGACGGCGTGCCCTCGCGCTTCCAGTTCCTTCCGGGAAGCGAACTCGTCGTTTCCGAAACGGATGAAAAGTGCGACGTCGCGGTCGCGGTGGACTGCGGCAGTAGCCAGCAGCTTGGCAGCACAAAAAAAGTGTTCTTGCGAGCGAAGACCACGATCACGGTCGACCATCACAACTTCGGCACGCCCTTCGGCAAGATCCGCGTGCAGGAGGATGACGCGGCCGCCGTCGGGGAGATCGTTTATGAGGTCATCCGCGCGCTGGGGGTGAAGATGACGCCGGCGATCGCGACGAACCTTCTGACCTCGATCGTCGTCGATACCGGTTCCTTCCGGTTTTCCAATATCCGGTCAAAAACGTTCGAGCTTTGCGGGAAGCTCGTCAGCACGGGGGTGGATCTGAAGTATCTTTTAGAAGAATCTTACTGGAAGAAGAGCCGCCCGATGGCCCTGCTTTCAGGGTACTGCCTCGCGAAAGCCCGTTTTTCCGAAGATGGCAAGGTTGCCTGGACCGACGCGACCCGGAAGGACCTGAAGCGTTTCAAGGCGCATCTTTGGGATGTGGATCCCGTTGCGGACGATCTGCGGGCGATCGAGGGCGTACAGGCGTCGGTGGTTTTCCGGGAAACTGAAAAGGGCCGGGCGCGGGTGAGCCTCAGGTCGGACGACCGGTTCAACGTCGCGCAAGTGGCCAAACATTTCGGCGGCGGCGGCCATCACAATTCCGCGGGCTGTGTGATCAAAAATTCGGAAAAAGAAAAACAGAAACTTTTAAAGGAACTGGAAGTATTGGTGGCATGAAATACGTCCTCGTCATCCCCGACGGCATGGGGGACAACCCCGTCAAGAAGCTGGGCGGCCGCACGCCGCTTGAAGCAGCCCGGACGCCCAACATGGATTTTTTCGCCCGTCGCGGCACGGTCGGCGTCTGTCAGAACATCCCCAAGGGTTACACGCCGGGCACAGACATCGGCTGCATGAGCGTGTTCGGCTATGACCCGCGAAAATATTACACTGGCCGCGGCCCGCTCGAGGCCGCCGAGCACGGGATCAGGCTGAAAAAGGGCGATCTCGCATTCCGCTGCAATCTAGTCACGGTCAAGGGCGCTATTCTCAAAGATTTTTGCGCGGGCCACATCTCGACCCAGGAGGCCGGAGCGCTTCTTCGATCTCTCAGCGGGCATTTGACCCCCTCCGAGAAAAAAAAGGTCCGGTTTTACCCGGGTGACGGCACCGGCTATCGCAATCTGATGATCTACCACGGAAACGGCAATGGCCTCGCAAAAGCGGTCTGTAAGCCGCCCCACGATATGATGGGCCGTGCCTACCGGAAATTTTTCCCCAAGGGCCGTGGCTCGGATCTTTTGGCGGGTCTCATGGACCGGTCGCTTGAGCTTTTCCGCAGCCATCCGGTGAACCTGAAGCGCGCGCGCTTGAAAAAAGCGGAAGCCTCGATGATCTGGCTTTGGGGCCAAGGCGTCACACCGTCGTTCCCTTCCTATCGAAAAAAATTCGGCCTGCGGGGAGGCGTTATCACCGCGGTGGACCTCGTGAAGGGAATGGCGCTCCACTCGGGGCTCGACGTGATCTCTGTTCCGGGCGTCACAGGTTATTTTGACACGAATTATGTGGGAAAAGCCGAATACGCGATCCGCGCTTTGAAAAAAAAGGATCTTGTCATCATTCATGTGGAATCGACCGACGAGGCGGGGCATATGGGAGACGCGAAGCTCAAAGTAAGGGCGATCGAAGATGTCGACCGGCTCGTACTCGGTACGTTGCGCAAAGGTTTGGGAAAATTAGGCGCCTATAAACTCATGGTCTTGCCGGACCACTTCACCTGCGTTGAGACGCGTACGCACTCGAGCTCTCCCGTCCCGTTCTTGATGTACTCGAGCGAATGTGAAAAAGAGGGGCCAAAGAAATTTTGCGAAAGGACAGCCAAAGCCTCGGGGGTCTCCGTACCGCAAGGGCACCGGATCATGGACCTGTTTTTAAAAAAATGATCAAAGCGGATGTTTTGGTGATCGGCGGGGGGTTTGCCGGATTGTCGACGGCATATTATCTGGCGAAGAAGGGCACCAAAAATATTGTCGTGATCGAAGGCGAAAAAAAGCTGGGCGGCCATTCTTCGGGAAGGAACGCCGGCATGATCCGCCAGGCGATCGCGGAGCCCGTCACCGCGCGACTGGCGAAAAAAGGCCGTGATACCCTGGCGCGCCTTGAAAAGAAATTCTGGAGGGACATCGGTTTTAAGCCGAACGGCTCGCTTCTTCTTTCCGGGCCCAAAGGGCTGGATGAGCTTAAGGCGACGCATAAGACGCTCGCTAAGATCGGCGTGGCTTCCCGCTGGTTGAGACGCGAGGAAGCCGAGCGGAAAGTACCGATCCTAAAGGGCGCGAAGTTCAGCCGCGCGCTTTTTTGTCCGTCAGACGCGCTGGTGCGTATCCAGGCGCTTCTCCGGGGATTTCTAAAGGCGTTTTCCTTTTATGGCGTGCCGGTCCTTTGCGGATTGAAGGTCCAGACGATCGAACGGAAAGAAGGCGGATTCCTGGTCCGTACCGGCCAGCGGACATTCTTCGCCAAAAAGATCGTCAACGCCGCGGGAGCCGCCGCAGGCCTGATCGGGGAAAAGGCGGGCGCGTTTTCCGTACCGCTCACGCCTTACCGCCGCCACCTTTTTCAAAGCGGATTTTTCAGAGGAGAAGCCGCGAACTGGCCGTTCGTTTGGGACGTGACCCACAATTTTTATTTCCGTCCCGTGGGGTCTTCGCTTCTTTTGAGTCCCTGCGACCGAGTGGCCGTCACGAAACATTACGCGGCTGAGGGACGGGAAAAAATGGACCTCCATATGAAAGAGCTCTTGTTCCGGAAAATGAAAGCTTCCCGAGCGGACTTCAGAGGGCTTAGAATAAAAGAGGGCAAATCAGGCCTGAGGACGATGGCGCCTGACGGGCGTTTTGTGATCGGCGAAGACCCAAAACTTAAAAATTTCTACTGGGTCGCCGGCCTCGGCGGCCACGGCGTCACAACTTGCTTTTCAGTGGGCGAGTTCGCCGCCGCCTCGATCTTAGGAAAAAAGAGAGACAAAGATCTGGTAAGAGCTTTATCACCTAAGAGGTTTACACGTAGCCGCGGATAACACCCTTGGGGGCGAGGTGCACGGGTGACGCGAGGGGTGGGGCCCGATGCCCACAAGGGAACACTTGTGGGCGTTGGGCTCCCCGACGCGGCAGGACCCGTGCGCCGAGCAAGATGCAGGACCCGTGGCTGCCAGCTGTGAGGAGAATTGATGTTACCAAAAGTTGACTATCATATGCACACACCCCTCTGCGGCCACGCGGTGGGCCAGCCTGAGGAATATGTCGAGCAGGCGATGAAGGTGGGCCTGTCGGAGATCGGTTTTTCCGACCACGCGCCGCTTGTCACGCACGAGGACGCGCGTTACACGATGAACACCTCCCAGCTTCCGCTCTATCACGAGATGATCGAAAAGGTGCAGAAGAAATATAAAAACTTCACGATCAAGCTGGGGCTTGAGGCGGATTTTGTCCCTGGTTTTGAGAAAAAGACGAAGGCCATCCTAGACGCTTATCCTTATGATTTCGTGATCGGCTCGATACACTTTATTGACGCGTGGGCCTTCGATGATCCCGACGAACGTATCAAGTGGAAAGACAAGGACGTGGACGCCGTCTACCGTGATTATTACAAGCTTCTGCGTCTTTCGGCCCAGTCCGGGCTTTACGACATCATAGGCCACGTGGACCTCGTTAAGAAATTTGGGCACCGTCCCTCGGCTGATATGACGGCCGAAGTTGAAAAAACGGCCAAAGTTTTCAAAGAAACAGGCGTCACGGTCGAGATCAACACGTCAGGCCTGAGGAAACCGGTGGGGGAGATCTACCCTTCGCTTTCGGTTCTTAAAATCTACCAAAAAGCGGGCGTCCCTATCACGTTCTCTTCTGATTCGCATGATCCGAAGGATGTCGGGCGCGACTACGACAAAGCGGCGGCGCTCGCGAGAGAAGCCGGCTACGCTGAATACCGCGTTTTTAAGAAAAGAAAAGTGGAAAGGGTGGAAAAGCTATGATCAAAGTCAAAGGCATTGATCACGTGGCGATCACCTGCCGGGATCTTGAAAGTTCCAAAAAGTTTTACACGGAAGTTCTTGGACTTGAGCTGACCAACCGGGAACACCAGAAGCCTGGGGTTGAATATTTTCTGGATTGCGGGGCCTCTATCGTTGGGCTGATGCAAGGCGACCCTAAGGGAGCCGCCCATCCCTTTCAGGACGGGGGGACGGGGGCGAACCATTTTTCATTCCGCGTCTCAACGGCCGATTTTGACCGCGTCGTGGAGGAGCTCAAGGCGCAAAAGGTCACGATCCATTTCTCGAAAAAGAGGGAAAAATCCTGGTCGGTCTACTTCTCCGACCCGGATGGGAACAAGCTCGAGATCACCGCGTGGCCTCAAGAGGATTAACGTTCGCGATCGCGGGTCCTGCCGCCTCGTGGTAGGTCGCCTAGGCGACCGCCCACCACTCGGCGTCACCCCCGATCGAGATTTTACGTTTGCCTAATATTAGGCCTTGTGGCCAGTTTTTCGCTAACAGAGGAGGTAGAAGCTATGGAGTTGAAGGAAGGGCAGAAGGCGCCGGGGTTCAGCGCGGCGGCGAGTAACGGACAGACGATCTCATTGGAGGATTACAAAGGAAAGAGCCGGGTCGTGCTTTATTTTTATCCGAAGGACGATACGCCGGGCTGCACGATCGAAGCCTGTAGTTTCCGGGACAACCTGTCTTCTTTTAAAAAAGCCGACGCGGTCGTGCTGGGCGTCAGCCCGGATGGCGCGGATTCCCACGGAAAATTCGTGAAGAAGTTCAAGCTGCCGTTCATTCTTTTGAGTGACGAGGATAAGAAGATCTCGAATGATTATGGCGTATGGGGGAAGAAAAGCTTTATGGGCCGTGAGTACATGGGGGTGGCCCGGACGACGTTCATTATCGGAAAGGACGGCAAGATCGAGAAAATTTATGAGAAGGTGAAGCCCCTCGGCCACGCCAAAGAGGTGCTCGATTTTTTAAATGCCTAAAATAATTTTCAAGGGTAAAGATCTTCACATCGAAGCGGAACGGTGGACATCGGTCCTCGACGCCGCGATGGAGCACAACGTTCCCGTTTACCACACCTGCGGCGGCAACGCCTCCTGCAGCACCTGCCGCGTTCTGGTCCTCAAAGGAGCCGAAAATCTTTCCGAAATAGAATCAGCCGAGGCGCAAGTGTTGGACGCTTTTGATCTTAAACCCCCTTACCGGCTGGGCTGCCAGGCGCAGATATTGAAGGGTGAAGTAGAAGTGGAAATTCCAAAGCGAACCAAAGCGCCCCGCCCCAATAAAACGCCGCCGCTGCCGAAATAAACTACTTTTAGATCTTTTGGTAGATTTCTGAGCCGGTGCGGCGGAATTCTTCGGATTTTTCCTTGAGGCCTTGTTCGATCGCGGCTTTTTCGTCGAGCTCCAGCTTCAGCGCGTAGTCCCGCACGTCCTGCGTGATCTTCATACTGCAGAACTGAGGCCCGCACATCGAACAGAAGTGGGCGACCTTCGCCGCGTCCTGGGGGAGGGTTTCATCGTGGAAGTCCTTGGCGGTGTCGGGGTCGAGCGAGAGATTGAACTGATCGCTCCACCGGAACTCAAAGCGCGCTTTTGACAGCGCGTTGTCCCGTTCCTGCGCGCCGGGGTGGCCCTTGGCCAGGTCCGCCGCATGGGCCGCGATCTTGTACGTGATCACCCCGTCCTTTACGTCTTTTTTATTAGGAAGCCCGAGGTGTTCTTTCGGTGTGACATAACAGAGCATCGCGCAGCCGTACCAGCCTATCATCGCGGCGCCGATCCCGGAGGTGATGTGGTCATAGCCGGGGGCGATGTCTGTCGTGAGGGGGCCGAGCGTATAAAAGGGCGCCTCACCGCAAGTCTCAAGCTGTTTGTCCATATTGATCTTGATGAGGTGCATCGGCACGTGTCCCGGTCCCTCGATCATGACCTGCACGTCGTGCTTCCAGGCGATCTTTGTCAGCTCTCCGAGCGTGTCCAGTTCCGAGAATTGCGCGGCGTCGTTGGCGTCCGCGATCGAGCCGGGGCGAAGGCCGTCGCCGAGCGAGAAAGAAACGTCATACGCTTTCATGATCTCGCAGATCTCTTCGAAATGCGTATAAGTGAAATTTTCCTTGTGATGCGAGAGGCACCACTTGGCGTGGATCGAGCAGCCACGCGACACAATGCCGGTGAAGCGCTTGGCGGTGAGGGGAATATAGCGGAGAAGCACGCCCGCGTGTATCGTGAAATAGCTGACCCCTTGCTCGGCCTGCTCGATGAGCGTGTCGCGGTACATTTCCCAGGTCAATTCTTCGGCTTTTCCGCCAACTTTTTCCAAAGCCTGATAGATCGGCACGGTCCCGATCGGGACGGGAGAGTTGCGGACGATCCATTCGCGCGTTTCGTGGATATTTTTCCCGGTTGAAAGGTCCATGACGGTGTCGGCGCCCCAGCGCGCGGCCCAGGTCATTTTTTCGACCTCTTCCTCGATGGACGACGTGACGGCGCTGTTGCCGATATTGGCGTTGATCTTGACGAGGAAATTCCGCCCGATGATCATCGGTTCCATTTCCGTATGATTGATGTTGGCGGGAATAATGGCCCGTCCGCGCGCCACCTCGTCGCGGACGAATTCGGGGGAGCAATTTTCGCGGATCGCGATGTATTCCATTTCTTCCGTGATGACGCCTTTCCTGGCGTAATGCATCTGCGAGACGTTGCGGCCCGGTTTGGCGCGGAAGGGGCGCCCTTCGGCGTCTCCCCGGCGGCGGATCCAGGCGTCACGGACGTGTTTTAGGCCCTCGCGGACGCTGATGAGAGCGTCAGGATCCGTATAGGGGCCGCTGGTGTCATAGACGCGAACGGGGGGATTCTCCGTGAGGGAGATCTCCCGCAGCGGTACGCGGATGTCCGGGTAAAGCGTCCCGTTCACGTAAAGCTTCCGTGAGGAGGGAAAGCCCGGGGAGGATTCGACAGGTTTTATCACAAAAAAATTGTAGCACAAAGCTTTGGCCATCGTCTATGATGATTCGCATGGCCTGTAATCTCTGCGGTTCGGATCGATCTTATTTTGTTTATAAGAAATCCCACGCGAAGGTATCCCCCGGCCCATCTCCCGCGGGCTACACCATTTCCGAAACCCACCTCGAAAAGCCTGACACGATCCTTCGCTGTATGGTCTGCGGTCTGGTCTACGCCGTTCCCGAAGTTTCGGTGGCGGAGGTTAACCGCGGGTATGAGGAAATGGTCGATCCCGACTATGTCCGGGAGGAAAAGGGCAGGACCGAGCAGGCGCGCATCGTATTGTCGAGGATCGGGAAGTTCAAAAGCCGCGGAAGGCTTCTCGATGTGGGCTGCGGGCCGGGATTCTTTCTGGCAGAGGCGAAACGCCGGGGGTGGGAGGTCGCCGGCGCTGATCTTTCCGCCTGGGCCAAACAGTATTGCAAGGAGCATTACGGCATCGAAGTCGCGCGGGGGAGTCTTGAGGAGGCCGCCTGGCCGGACCAGTCCTTCGACGTCATCGTGATGAACGACGTGCTGGAGCATTTGACCGATCCCCGTAAAACGCTCCGGGAGATCCGGCGCCTCCTGAAGAACGACGGCATCGTCTACATCAGCACGCCGGACATCAACAGTTTTTTCAGCCGCGTGTTGGGGGCGCGCTGGTGGGGGATCAACAAATATCATCTTTTCTACTTCTCCCGGAAAACGATCGAGCGGCTTTTTGATTCGTCGGGGCTCAAGGCGTTCCAGTATTCGTCGTACCCCCGGATTTTTTCTGTCAATTACTGGGCCAGGCGCGTCGCGCCCTATCCCGCTTTCGTTCACAAGGTCTTCCGGTGGGCAACGCGTTTCAATGGCTCCGGAGAGGGCCTTCTCAAGATCGACCTCCGCGACCAGATCGGCGTTATTGCCAAAAAAGTCGCGCGGCTGGACAGCATCGCCGGAGAAACCGCGGAAAATATGAAACTTGTCACGCCGCGCATGAAGGTTGTCGTTGTTCTGCCCGCGTACAACGCCGAAAAAACACTCGAAAGGACCGTCGCCGACATTCCGAAAGACATTGTCAGCGAGATCATTCTCGTGGATGACGCCAGCCGCGATCGCACGGTACAGATCGCCGAAAAGCTGGGTTTAAAAGTTTTCCGTCATGAAAAAAACAGGGGCTACGGCGCCAATCAAAAGACCTGCTACGAAAAAGCGCTCGCAGCGGGTGCCGATATCGTCGTGATGGTGCACCCCGACTATCAGTATGATCCCAAGATCATCCCGCAGCTCATCGAGCCGATCGGGCGCGGGCAGGCCGACGCGGTATTCGGCTCCCGCATGATGAAGGGTGGCGCGCTCGAGGGGGGAATGCCGATGTGGAAACACAACGCGAACATCCTTCTCACGGCCTTCGAGAATGTGATGCTCGGGACGTATCTCACCGAATACCATTCGGGATTTAGGGCTTACAGCGCGAGGTTTTTGAGGGGCGTGCGCACCAAGGAAAATTCAGACGGGTTTCTTTTTGACACGGAGATCATTGTCCAGGCGATCGCGAACCGTTTCAAGATCGAGGAAATACCGATACGCACGCGGTATTTTGAGGAAGCCTCCACGATCAATCTGTGGCCGAGCGTTCTATACGGCCTGGGGATCGCGGGCGTGATGTTTCAATATTTCCTGCACGCCAAAGGCATCTGGACGTTCAGGAAATTCGAGCCTATTTCTTCTTCGGAGTGAGGTAATCGATGAGGTCGCGTGTCGAGACGACGCCGACGGGCTTGCCGTTGTCGAGGATCGGGACGTGCCGGAATTTGCCGATCGACATCTTGTGGAGCGCGTAGGAAAGCGACGCGTCCTTGTCGAGGCACTCGGGGTTCGGCGTCATGATCCTGGAAACAGGAAAAGTCGAGCGGTCTTTCACGATGCCGGCCACTTTCACGAGAATGTCCCGGATCGACGCGATCCCCACCAATTTTCCCGCATCGTCGCACACCAACACACACCCCTTCATCGGAAGAGCCTGCATTTTTTGGATCACATCTTCAACAGGCGTGCTTGGTTTGACGATGATCGGCGGGATCTTAGAAATAAAATCCGAGACTTTCTCGGTCATGATGAGTTTCTGAAGCTTGTCTTTTCCCGGAGAGGGGAGGTCTTTATCGGTCAGCGAGTGAAGGCAGCCTCCGCAGGTGTCTTTTCCGGCGACGTTCTCATATCCGCAGTAAGGGCATTTAAGGTTCATGGTTTTTTCACGTCCTTTTCTTCGACGGTCCAAACGTCCTTTGTATAGAGGAGATCTTTCAGATTCCCTCTGCCTTTTTTCTCCCGCGCCATCTTAAGCTGTCCCACCAGCATCTCATCGTAAGTGGGTTTTTCAATATTACGGAAAACGCCGAAAGGAACGGGCATGTCGGGAAAATTCATCTGCGTCAAAAGATAGGCGTAATTCGGTGAAGCTTCTCTCTCGTGGTGGATCAGAAGCTCGCTTTGGTCTTTGACGCTCGCCAAATCCACGATCTCCGTCTGGAATCCCTTTAGCCTGATCGCTTTGTCTTTTTTTTGCCCAAAAATAAGAGGCTTTCCGTCCTCGAGATAAACGGCCCGGTCTTCCCGGTTCTCGCGGCCGACGATCGGCAGGAACGTGTCCTTGTTGAACACGATGCAGTTCTGGAAAATTTCGACGAAGGCGACGCCTTTGTGCTGCATCGCGCGCGCCAAAACCTGTCCCATGTGGCGGGGATCAGTGTCCACCGTCCGCGCGATGAAGGTCGCCTCGGCCGCGATCGCGACGCAAAGGGGATGGATCGGATAATCGATCGCTCCGTAGGGCGAGGATTTCGTGATCTTGCCTACCTCGGAGGTCGGGGAATATTGGCCTTTTGTCAGGCCGTAGATCTGATTATTGACGAGAATGATCTTGAGATCGACGTTCCGCCGGAGACAATGAATGAGGTGATTGCCTCCGATCGAGAGGCCGTCCCCGTCGCCGGTGATGACCCAGACGGTGAGGTCCGGACGGACGCATTTCAAGCCCGTCGCGATCGCGGGAGCGCGGCCGTGGATCGTATGGAAGCCGTACGTATTCATATAATAAGGGAAGCGGCTTGAACAGCCGATGCCCGAAACAAAGACGTGATTTTCGCGGGGCGTGTCGAACTGCGCGAGCGTTCGCTGCATGACGGAGAGGATCGCGTAGTCGCCGCAGCCGGGGCACCAGCGGACGTCCTGTCCCGAAACGAAGTCTTCTTTGGAGTAGTGGGGCGCCGCTGTCGTAGCGTTCGTCATAAAAGTTCCTCGATCTTTTGCCGGATCTCCCGGATCTTAAAAGGTTGCCCCGTCACGCGGTTGTAGCCGACGGCGTGAACGCCCTCGAACTCGGCGCGGATCAGGAACAAAAGGTTTCCCATATTGAGCTCGGGAATGAGGATCGTCCCGAAATTTTTCAGGATCTCCCCGAGGTTCTTCGGAAAAGGATTCAGGTGGTGCAGGTGGCATTGGGAAACCTGCTTGCCTTCTTTCTGGAGCTCGCTCACGGCGGCGCGGAGCGACCCGTAGGTCCCGCCCCATCCCAGAACAAGAAGCTTTCCTTTTTGCGGTCCGAACACCTCAGCCGGGGGGATATCGTCGGCGATCCGGGCGATCTTTTCCCTGCGGAGCTCCGTCATCCGGTGGTGATTCAAGGGATCATAGCTGACATTGCCGGTCCGGTCGGCTTTTTCGATGCCGCCAATGCGGTGTTCCAGCCCTTTCGTGCCCGGGACCGCCCAGCCGCGCGCGAGGGTTTTTTCATCCCGGACGTAGGGGAGAAAGGCTTCATCACTTGTCTGGGGATGCGTGACCTGGATCTTCGGCAGTTTCGAAATTTCGGGAAGCTTCCAGGGTTCGGAGCCGTTCGCCAGATAGCCATCCGACAAGAAAAAGACGGGGCACATGTATTTCAAAGCGATCCGCACGGCCTCAATAACGTAATCAAAGCAGTTTGAGGGTGTCGAAGGCGCGACGACCGCGACCGGGGAGTCGCCGTTCCGCCCGAACATCACCTGAAGCAGGTCTGACTGCTCGGTTTTTGTCGGAAGGCCGGTCGAGGGGCCGCCCCGCTGAACGTTCAAAATGACGAGCGGCAGTTCCACCATGACCGCGAGATTGATCATTTCGGACTTGAGGCAGACGCCCGGGCCGCTCGTCGCGGTGACGCCGATATGCCCGCCGAAAGACGCGCCCAGGGCCGCGCCGCAGGCGGCGATCTCATCCTCCGCCTGAAAGGTCTTGATATTGAAATTTTTCCGCATTGAAAGCTCGTGAAGAATGTTGCTCGCCGGCGTGATCGGGTAGCTGCCGTATAGAATTTCTTTTCCCGAAAGCTCTGAAGCCGCCACCAGGCCAAGGGCCGTCGCTTCATTCCCGGTGATCTTGCGGTACGTGCCCGGTTCGATCACCGCTTTCTTGATGAAGTAGCGCGAGGGGAGGGTTTCCGTGACGTCCCCGTAGTTGTAGCCGGCTTTGATGGCCGCGATATTCGCCTCGGCGAGGTCCGGCTTCTTCGAGAATTTCTCATTGACCCACTGGATCGTGTGCTCCATGCCCCGCCCGTAGATCCAGAACATGAGCCCCAGCGCGAAAAAGTTCTTGCAGCGGTCGACCTCCGATAGTTTGAGCTTGGTGCCCGCAAGGGCGTTTTTTGTGAGACTCGTGAAAGGCACCCGCAGGATCGCGTAATCTCTCAGCGTGTCGTCGAGGAGCGGATTGGACTTCCAGCCCGCTTTTTTCAGGTTGTCCTCATTGAAAGAATCGGTGTTGACGACGAGGAGTCCGCCCTTCGTGAGGTCCGCGATATTGACCTTGAGGGCCGCTGGGTTCATCACGACGAGCACATCCGGCTCGTCGCCGGCGGTGAAGATCTCGTTCTTGCTGATCTGGATCTGGAAACTGGAAACGCCCGGGAGCGTCCCCTGAGGCGCGCGGATTTCCGCCGGGAAGTCGGGGAGCGTGGCGATATCATTGCCCATGAGGGCGGAGGTGTCGGTGAACTGGTCCCCGGTGAGCTGCATGCCGTCGCCCGAGTCGCCGGCGAAGCGTATCGTTACGGACTCAAGTTCTTGTTCAGCGGCGTGGGTTGTCATCTGAGCCGCTCAGCCGCCCTCGACGGTTTCGTGGATCTGGTCCGATTTGGGCGGCAGGTTGAAAACCTCCGTCGGGAAAAGCTCCGAGAGAAAATTGACGATCGTCCTGACGGAAAGCACGCCGTTCATTTGGCCCAATTCATCCACAAGGGGAATATGCCGCACATTGTGTTCGTGCATCGCGTCAAGGGCCATGCCGACGGTGTCCGTTTTTTTGAGTGTCGTGGGGTTGTGCGTCATGTATTTTTCTATCGTCTCGTCGAGCGACACCCCCTTTTTCAGGACCTTCATGAGGACATCCCGCTCAGTGAACGTGCCCAACACCTTGAGGTGGGGGTCCGTGACGACGATATAGCCTGTTTTTTCCCGGTGCATCAGGTCGAGCGCCTGCTGGAGCGTGATATCCGGAAGCGAATGAAGGCACTTCGGACGGAGGATCTGGTAAATTTTGGTGTCCCGGAGGATCTGTTCGATCGTTTTGACGGCCATGTTTTTGCTAGTCCTTTTTGGAAAGTTTCGGTATTATAACACAATCTTCTTTCCAGTAAAACAATACATCAAAAGCGAGTCCTTATGCCAGATCAGGTCATCAAAAAACTAAGCGAATTCGGGGAAGGCTTCAAGCACCACCACGAGAATTACGAAGCCTCGTCCATCTCCCAGATCCGGGAAACAGGAGGGGTGTGGGATTTCGGGGGCCTTGTTTTTCATTTTCCCGAGCATTTTGGGTTCTGCTACGGCGTCGACAAGGCGATCGACCTGGTGTTTGAGACCTGCGAGCGCTTTTCGGACAGGCGCATTTTTCTCACCGACCAGCTGATCCACAACCCTTATATCAACGGAAAGCTCCGCGAAAAGGGGGTCCTTTATTTAAAGCGCGACGCCGCGAACCTTCTCGTGTGCGGCGAGCTCGGAGACGGGGACGTCGTCGTCGTGTCGGCCTTCGGCACGGATTTCAGGGATATCGAGGCCCTCAAGTCGAAGGGGGTCATGATCGTGGACTCCACCTGCGGCGCCATCATCAACGTTTGGAAGCGTGTCGAAGGCTACGCCCGGGCGG
>CAZBAY010000074.1:0-2252 GCA_964489945.1 uncultured Planctomycetia bacterium | reverse complement strand
ATCTTCGTTTTCAGGCCCTCCTTCTGAAACCGCGCTCCCGTGGTCTTGATCCACGCGATCCAAAGCTCGGGGGATCTCCACCCGAGGACGTCCGGCTCATTGAACATGGACCAGTACGGCGCCTCAACGATCCGAAGGATCCCGACCGGTTCGAGGAGTACGCCGAGTGGGCCGCCGCGCACCTCCTTTATCTCAAGAAGACCTTCGGGCTTGAGGCACCGTACT
The DNA here is from genome assembly GCA_964489945.1 of uncultured Planctomycetia bacterium. GTDB lineage: Bacteria > Omnitrophota > Gorgyraeia > 2-02-FULL-51-18 > 2-02-FULL-51-18 > CAZBAY01. The sequence goes on along the minus strand of CAZBAY010000074.1, from coordinate 2,027 downwards.
GGTCTATGTTCAATGAGCCGGATGTCCTCGGGTGGAAATCTCCCGAACTTTGGATCGCGTGGATCAAGACCACGGGAGCGCGGTTTCAGAAGGAGGGCCTGAAAACGAAGATCATGTGGCCCGACTCCATGGACGTCTACGCAGCGGTTCCGCTCGTCACGGAGGTGCTGAAGGACGGTGAGGTGCGCCGATACATCGGTGCGCTCGCCTACCATCATTACCGGTCTAGTGGCGATGGACCGCAACCCTTCCTTGAGGTCGTCTCCAAAGCAGAAACTGTGGATTCCGGCGAGCTGTTCGGCAAGCTCACTGGCGGTGCCCGCGCGATGGCCGAACTGGGCCGGAAATACCGTCTGCCTTCCTGGCAGACGGAAACGGCCTATTACCCGCGGTACGTCAAGGAGTTGGCCGAATGGGAGATCGGCCGAGGCCGCGCCAACGAGGTTTATTACGAACTCGCCTCGGGCACGTCAGCCGTCCAAGGAATGTGCCTGTTCTGGCCGGACGCCGTGGACCAGCGCTATGACGCACGGACCCGGCACGAGGGGCACCACATCCTTCTCACAACGGACGGTAAGAAGGTCGTCCGCTGGGAAGTGAGCAAGGACGCAGGAGCGGTCTTCGCGCATTACGCCCGGTTCGTGCGGCCCGGTGACCGAAGGCTGCACCTGGAATGCGGCGATCCGTTGCTCCGGTTAACGGCGTTTGTCTCGGAGAAACATCGACGGTACGTCGCTGTGGCCGTCAACAACTCGAAAGAGGTTAAGACCATTCAACTGTATCTTTCCAATCTGCGCTGGAAACCGAGCTACACGGGTGGACTGGTCACGGACGCGAAGCAGACGCTAGAATCCCATCCGATCGCGGCCGTGCCAGGCAAAGAATTCTGCTACGAGACGCAGCTTCCTCCGTTGAGCCTTGCTACGTTCGTGTGGGCCGAAACGGATCCCGGGGGGCTGACCCTTCCAAAGGGCATCCCGAAGCGTTGAATTGCTTGTGGGCCTAACGCTGCAGCTGATCTTGTAAGGGGATTGAGGAAGGACGACAAGGTAAGGCGATATGTCGGTGCCCATGAAGCCTGCGGATGAGCGTCATTCTGCTGCTTGCTTCAGATCCCCTAATCCATGCGACTGCTTTTGGCTCCAAGAAGAACCAGCATGTCGTGCTTGACATCAATACTTCTCAGGAAGCAAAAAATAGGGTACCGGTCGTCGAAGGAGCAATCACGAATTGGTCAGAAAAATACAGCGTCTGCTGCTACTCATCGCATGTGCGATAACCTTCACCGGTTCCGCCAGAGCCCAAGATCCCTTCGAGATCCAGGTCTATGAATACCCAACCGTGCCGAAAGGCATGTTTAACCTGGAGACCCACCTGAACTACGTAGGAAAAGGAACCAAGTTCTTCGAAGAGACCGTGGCGCCAACTAACAACCAGTCTCACCTCACTTTCGAATTGACTCACGGAACTACGAATTACTTTGAGTTAGCCGGCTATCTGGCTCTGGCTCGCCGGGTTGGTCACAGGCCTGAGTATGTCAGTTGGCGAGTGCGCCCAAGAGTGTCGCTGCCGCAGTCATGGCGTTTGCCCGTGGACGTGAGTATCAGTGGAGAAGTCGGATTTCCGCGTGCGCTTTATGATCAAAACTCTTTGACTTTGGAGATTCGCCCCATTCTTGAAAAGACTCTGGGGCGCTGGCAACTTGACTTCAATCCGGTAGTTGGCCGCGCCCTGCGGGGGCCAGGAAGCCACGAAGGTTGGGATTTTGAGCCCGGTGCTCGTCTCGGCTACCGATGGACAGAGCGGGTTGCCACAAGCATCGAGTACTATGGAAACTTCGGCCCACTGGGCGATCTGTTGCCAGGACGTGAGCAAGTCCATCAATTTTTCCCTGGCACAGATATCCGGTTCTCCGACAATGTGATCTGGAACTCTGGGGTCGGAATTGGAGTAACCGACGCCGGAAGCCAGCTCATCTACAAGTCACGCATCGGAATTCTCTTTGGCCGCAAGAAAAACTGAAATGC
>CAZBAY010000073.1:0-2203 GCA_964489945.1 uncultured Planctomycetia bacterium | reverse complement strand
TCAAAAAATTTAAGAATTTTGTCATCTTTGTCTACGAAATAGATAAAAATAAATTAAAGGGCATCCGCATCTACCAGCCTCAGGAAGGCAAGCCCACGCGCACGATCATCGCCCAAAAAGGGGAACTTATCTCGATCCCCGAGAAGAACATCATTAAGCTCAAGCTCATCCACGGCACAAGCGACGAACCGGACCCGAAAGACCCCGCGAAGCTTTACAAGCTGAATTTCAAGACCTACGACCTGCCGCTCAACGTTTCCGCTCTGAAGGAGGACGAGACGCTGGGGAAAAAACCGAAGGACATGTCGATCAAGGAGCTCCGGAACGAGATCGAGCGGCTGGGCGTGGCCGGCATCAAGGCCACCTACCCTCTTTCGGCGGAGATCCACAACAAGATCGCGCTCTCCTTCTCGAGCATCGCCTTCCTTTTGATCGGGATCCCGCTGGGTATCACGACGCGGCGGAGCGAAAAATCGATCAGCTTCGGTATCAGCCTCGTGCTCCTCATGCTCTACTGGATCGTTTTCATCGGGGGAAAAGCGCTCGCGCAAAAAGGGATCGCGCCGCCCTTTTTAGCCCTTCAATTTTCCAATTTTATCGTCGGCGGCGTAGGCATCTTTCTCTTTAGGAGGCTTGTGAAAAGCTAGTGAGGATCGTCGACCGTTATCTCATCCGCGGGTTCATTTCGCCGCTTTTATTCTGCGGGGCGCTTTTCACGCTGATGTTCGTTGTCATTGACAGCCTGAACAACCTCGACGAGTATATCCGTCACAGCGCTTCGATCGGCGTCATTTTCTCCTACTATTTCACGCTCTTACCGGCGCTCGTCGTTCAGATGGTGCCGCTGGCGGCGCTCGTGGCCATTCTCTACATCCTGGGGGATCTCAACCGCCACCAGGAGATCATCGCGATGAAGGCAAGCGGGATCAGCTCATTCCAGATCCTCTCCCCCTTTCTTTTCATGGGGATCCTCTTGAGCTTCGGGACGCTTTTGGTGAGCGAGAACATCGTGCCGCAGGCCTCGATCACGTCCCGGGCGATCTTCGATGGACTCATCCTGAAGGGCAAGAAAGATATGAGCGAGCGCGCGATCAAAAACGTAACGCTTTATACTTCTGACAACCGGATGGTCTACGCGCGGGAATACGAGATCCACAGTCAGACGCTTCATGACGTCATTATTCTGGAAAATAATCCCGACCAGTCTCTCAAATCCAAAATGGTCGCAAAAACGGGCGAGTACAAGAACAATCTCTGGATCTTCCATGACGCGATGCGCTACCAGGTCAACCGGCGCGGGGATATGCTGGGAGATCCTGTCTATTCGACGACGTTGACTTTGGAACTTCCGGAGAAACCGGAGAATTTCCTAAAAGAAGCCTCTCAAGTGGAATTCATGAGCGCCAGGCAGCTTAAGGAATACATCGAAAATATGAAAGGGACGAGTAAGAAGCTCGTCCGGAGCCTTTGGGTCGAATTCCATTACAAGCTCGCCTTCCCCTTCGTGAGCCTCATGGTCATGTTGATCGGGGCGCCGCTGGCGCTGCGCGCCAAGCGCGGATCGGCCGTCATGGGGATCGGAACGAGCCTCATCATCGTTTTCACGTACTATGGGCTACATTCCTTTCTGATGGCGATGGGAAAAGGGGGGCACCTGCCGCCCTTTGTGGCGGCGTGGCTTGCAAACTTTATTTTCGCGGGAGTGGGGATCTACCTGATCCGGGAGAGCACCTAAGTACCGGCTTCCCAGGCGGCGAGATATTTCTTTTGTTCGGCGGTGAGTGTATCGATCGCGACACCCATGCTTTTGAGCTTGAGACGCGCGATATTCCTGTCAATGTCGACGGGCACCCGGTAAACTTTCTTTTCGAGCGAGTCGTGGTATTGCGAAACCCATTCGGCCGAGAGGGCCTGATTGGCGAAACTCATGTCCATCACCATCGCCGGATGCCCCTCAGCGGCGCTTAAATTCACGAGCCTCCCCTCCGCCAGCACACAAACGCGCCTCCCGTTCGCGAGCGTGTACTCCTGCACGCAGTCGCGGATCGCCCGGACTTTCCGCGCGATCTTTTTGAGATCGGCGATGTCGATCTCGACGTCGAAATGGCCCGAGTTGGCGACAATGGCCCTGTCCTTCATTTTCAGAAAATGCTCTTTCCGGATGACACTGGTATTGCCGGTAACGGTGACGAAGACCTCGCCG
>CAZBAY010000072.1:0-4461 GCA_964489945.1 uncultured Planctomycetia bacterium | reverse complement strand
TCGGCGGCGCGGTCGCGATGAACGCGGGGAGTCACGGGGAGTCCATCGACCGCTGTGTCACATTCGTCCGCATCGTGACGCTGGACGGCGAAGAAAAAGTTTTGAAAAAAGCCGAAGTTCCGTTCAGCTACCGGTCCTCCGGTTTGAAAGGCGCCATCATTGTGGAGGCAGGATTTTTGCTGCCCCGCCGCGAACGGTCTGAGGTCCAGAAAACGCTCGATGAATACCGGAATTACCGCATGCGGACGCAGGACCTCCAACATCCGAGCGCCGGTTGCATGTTCAAGAACCCCGAAGGGGCCGGTTGTTCCAGCGGAAAACTGATCGAGGACGCGGGATTGAAGGGCAGGAGGATCGGGAACGCGCAGGTTTCCCCGATCCACGCGAATTTTATTATTAATTTGGGTGGCGCTTCCGCGGGGGATATTTTAAAAATTATGGATGAGGTCCGGGATACGGTGAAACGCAAATTCAACGTGGACCTTGAGGCGGAGGTGAAGATCCTATGAGCGAGCGGGCCGGAAGAAAGATCGCCGTGCTTGCGGGCGGGCCGTCGTGTGAGCGGGAAATTTCCCTTCTCTCCGGCCGGGCCGTCTTTGACGCGCTTTATTCCAAGGGCTATTCCGTCCTCATGATCGACCCGGACGACGGGATCGCGGAAAGATTAAAAAAGGAAAACGTGGAGATGGCGTTCCTCGCGCTTCACGGGACATTCGGGGAGGATGGCACGATCCAGAGGCTCTTGGATGAAGCGGGCATCCCCTATACGGGCTGCGGCGCGCGCGTCAGCGAGATCGCGTTTGACAAGGCCAGCGCGCAACGTTTATACCGGGAGGCCGGGGTTCCGGTCCCCGACTTTCAGGTTTTAAAGAAGGAAAACAGCTTCGAGGGACTAGGACAATTTCCCGTTGTTGTCAAACCGGCCAAGGGGGGTTCGAGCGTCGGGATCAGCATCGTCACCGACCGGCAGGACTTCAAGAGGGCCCTTGAGGAAGCTTTTCGCTACTCCGACACGGTTTTGGTGGAACAGTACATTCAGGGGCGGGAGCTCACGGTCGGATTTCTCGGAGAAGAGGCGTTGCCCGTCGTGGAGGTGATCGCCCAGAGAAAATTTTATGATTACGAGGCAAAATACGGAAATGCCGGGACGCGTTATGAATTTCCGGCAAAACTCAGCCCGAAAGAGGAAAAAGCGGTCGTCGAAACGGCCCGTACGGCCTATCAGGCGCTCGGATGCGACGTGATGGGGCGTGTGGACGTCATTTTGCACGGTGACGGGAAGCCGTATGTGCTTGAGATCAACACGATCCCTGGGCTGACCGCCAAGAGCCTCCTGCCTAAGGCGGCCCAGGCGAGAGGGATCGATTTTCCCGGTCTTTGTGTTAGAATCTTAGAGTTGTCCTGGAGGAAGGTCGAGGCATGGTCAAGCCGGTAAAATACAAGACAAAGAAGCGGTCGTCGGGAGTGTTTTCGCTGCAGATGCTGGGGGGAGCGAAGAATCTCTTTTTGGCGCTCTTACCCTATGTATTCTCCCTGACGGTAGTCGGCGTCCTGTTCGGCAGCGTCGTGGCATACGCGCTGAGTTCGCCGACGTTCCGGCTCGAGGAAGTCCGCATCCTGAACATCGGGACGATCACGCCTGACCAGGCTTTCAAGTTCTGTGAACTACAGAAAGGCGAAGGCCTCATTACGCTGGACCTGGTGAGTGTCCAGCAGGTCATTAAGCGCAAGCATCCGGAATTCAAAGAAGTGCGCGTGCGGCGCGTGCTCCCCAACCGCGTCGAGGTCCTTTTGAAACGGCGTACGCCGATCGCGCAGGTGGTTTTTTCCCGCTACGTGCAGATCGACAAGGATCTCGTTATTCTGCCGGGGTCAAGCCCGGCCCCTTTTAAGAATCTGACGATCATTGAGGGAGCTCCGCTGCCGCGCGAGGGGCTGACCGTCGGCGTGTCCATCCGGGACGGCGCCACGAAAAAGGCCATCAAGCTTGCGGATCTTATCAAGCGCTCCGGCATTCTCCGGCAGCATGAGCTGACCAAGGTCGATATCTCCGATGTAAAGAATATGGCCTTTTTCGTCGACGGGGACATCGAGATCAAGATCGGCGACAGCCATGTGATCGAAAGGCTCAAGATCCTGGACCAGACCCTCAGAAGCGTCGAACTCGACCGGACGAAGATCCAGTATATCGACCTCCGCTTCGATGACGTTGTCATCGGCCCGCGTTAGTAACCCGCCAGCACTTCAGGGAGGCACCGTTGAATTTAGTCAAAAATATTTATTCAAAAAAAGCGTTTTTTGCCCTTGATTTCGGCGCGGAACGCGTCGCGGCCATCGTGGCCGAGCGCGAATCGCCGGAAAGCTTCCGTGTGCTGGGGGCGGGGGATGCCCGCGCGGAAGGGGTCGCGGCGGGGGAGCTCACGCATATCGGCGACGCGGTGGAAGCGGTCGTGGAGGCCGTGCGCAACGCCGAGCGCTCTTCCGGGATACGCGCCGAGACGCTTTATTACAATTTTGACGACGCCGCGATGGAAAGCCGCTTCGCCGAGGGTTCCAAGTCTCTGATCGGCGAAGGGGAGATCGGGCAGGGCGATGTGGATGAGGCCCGTGAAATGGCCGAACGGATGGCGGGCCATTATGAAAAGAGCATCGTTTACTCGCGCGAGATCCGATTCGTTATCGACGAGCGCGATGTCGTGGAGGATCCCGTCGGTGTTTTCGGGAGGCACTTGCATGCCACCGTTCATCTTCTCCAAGCCCGCTCGGCCCACTGCCAGGATTGGCAAAAAGTTATGCGGCGCGCGAAACTCGACCGCGCGGTCCCTATCGTTTCTCCCTGGTCGACGGCGGTTGGCGTTCTTTCTCCCGAAGAAAGAAAAAGAAGGAAGCTGATCGTCGATCTGGGAAATGACCTCGTCCACGTTTTTCTCTTCGAGAACGGCCGCGTCAGCGCGTGCCGGGTCTTCGCTCCCGGGAAAACGAACCCGGGTCAGGCCGCAGGGAGGGTGGTGTCCGCCGCGGAAGACCTGCTGGCTCTGAACCCGGGGATCGAGGAAACGTTTCTCACCGGTGATCGCGCGGAAGAGCCCGCCTTTCTTGAAGCCCTGAAAAAAGTTTCTCTTCCGGTCCGTGTGGCGGCCCCAAAGGGCGTCGCGAAACTGCAATTTCCGAAATACGCGTCGTTGGCCGGGCTTCTTTTTGTCGCCGAGGAGCTTGAGAAGAAAAGATCGATCCTGCATAACCGGAAAGGCCTTCTCCTGGATGTGAGGGAAAAGGCCGCTTCTTTCATCAGCGAGTATTTTTAAAAATGAAACTCAGCCATATTCCCGAGGTCCTGGCGGACCTGAAAAAAGGAAAGATCATCATCGTCATCGATGATGAGGACCGTGAGAATGAGGGCGACCTTATCATCGCGGCGCAATACGCCACGCCCGCCAACGTCAATTTCATGGCCAAGCACGGCCGGGGGATCATCTGCGTCCCGATGGAATCCAAGCGCCTGGCGGAGCTCGGGATCGACCTCATGGTCCAAGAGAACATGGACGAAATGAAGACGGCCTGGACCGTCTCGATCGACGCCAAGCGCGGGATCACGACCGGCATTTCCGCGTACGACCGGGCCAGGACGATCAAAGTATTGATCGATTCCAAAACGACCAAGGACGACCTCGTGAGGCCGGGGCACCTGTTCCCCCTGCGCGCCCGCGAGGGGGGTGTTCTCGTGCGCGCGGGGCACACGGAGGCATCGGTTGATTTGATGAAGCTTGCGGGATTGAAGCCCGCCGCGGCGATCTGTGAGATCATGAAAGATGACGGGAGCATGGCGCGCACGCCGGACCTCGTCATTTTCGCCCGGAAGCACAAGCTCAAGATCTGCACGATACGCGACCTCATCGAATACCGGCGGAAGACGGAGAATCTTGTTTTTAAAGCGGTCGAGACGAGGATCACGAACGAGTATGGCGAGTTCAAGCTGGTGGCCTACGAGTCGACCGTCGACCACGACTACCACGTGGCGCTTGTCATGGGGGAGATCCTGCCGGAGAAAAAGACGCTGGTGCGCGTCCACTCGGAATGTTTCACCGGGGATGTCCTGGGATCCAAGCGCTGCGACTGCGGTGAACAGCTCCACAGCGCGATGCGGCTCATCGCCAAAGAAGGCGCCGGCGTTGTCCTTTATATCCGGCAGGAGGGGCGCGGCATTGGGCTCTTGAATAATTTGAAAGCTTATCAGCTGCAGGACATGGGGCTCGACACCGTGCAGGCCAACGAACGGCTCGGTTTTCCGGCGGATCTTCGCCATTACGGCGTGGGCGCCCAGATCCTCTCAGATCTCGGGATCCGGAAGATCCGTCTTCTCACGAACAACCCCACGAAGATCGTGGGTCTCGAAGGCTACGGCCTGAAGGTCGTCGAGCGTGTGCCGATCCAGGTGCGGCCGGGGCCTCACAACAGAAAATA
>CAZBAY010000071.1:0-3440 GCA_964489945.1 uncultured Planctomycetia bacterium | reverse complement strand
CCGGGAATCGGGCGCGCTTGAACAGCAGGCCAACGAGATCATCCATTTGTACGATAAAGTGAAGGAAATGTCCCAAAGTCTGGACATGCTCGAGGCTTTCCTCGTGCTGGGCGAGGCCCTGTCCAAAAAGCTGTCGTTCAGTTCCATCAAGCTGGCGCTTTTTGATGAGGAACATGCCGATCAGGCGCGGCCGGCGGAATTTTACGAGCTGCGCCGCTCCGACTTTGAGGGTGTCTTTGACCGAAGCCTCTTCCTAAAGGACAAGAAACGGGTGAATGCCGAATTTTATCCTATTGACCGGAAAATAATCGAGGAGGTTTTCGCGCAACGGAAGACGCTGCATGTGTTCGAGTCGGCCGAAGGCACCGACCTTCAGACCTACAGCGCGCAGCCGATCTTTATTCACGAGAAGATCTTCGCGGTGTTCGTTCTTCTTGGGGCGGAGAAAAAAGATCTACCCGTGATCTCGATCTTGACGGACCGTTTCACCTCGGAGGCACAGAGGATCAAACTTTACGAAAAGGTCGAAACGCTCGCGATCACGGACGGCTTGACCGGAGTTTACGTCCGCCGGCATCTGGCCGAGCGATTTCAGGGAGAGCTTGATCGTTGCAAGCGGTTCGGTTTCAAACTTTCGTTTCTCATGATCGACATTGATAATTTCAAGCGTTTCAACGACGAGTACGGGCATCTGGTCGGGGACGTCGTGCTGAGGCAGACGGCGGAGACGATCAAGAAAAGCGTCCGTGAGATCGACCTCATCGGAAGGTACGGCGGCGAAGAATTCGGAGTGCTTCTCATTGAGACCGACGAGAGCGGGGCTTTTTTCGTTGCGGAAAGGATACGGCGCGCGGTCGCCGAGCGCGTTTTTACGGCCTATGACGAAAGCCTCAAGGTGGCCGTCAGCATCGGCTGCGCGACGCTATCTCCTTCGATCAATGAAATGGATCTTCTGGTCGACGCGGCCGACTCCGCGCTTTATCAAGCCAAGCGCCAGGGCCGCAACAAAGTTTGCTCTTACAGCCTTCCGGAATAATAAGGTATAATAAAAAAATCATGAAAAAAGTGGCGATCGGGGTCGACATAGGCGGGACGAGTGTGAAACTTGGGCTCGTGAGCGCAAGCGGCAAGGTGCTTGCGCGCGACAGCTTTTCCACGAAAGCGGCGGGCGGACGGAAAGCATTCCTTCATTTACTGACAACCCGGATCGCGGCGCTTGGTCATGAGGCCAAGAAAAGGCATCTAAAAGTCGCCGGAGTGGGGATCGGCGCGCCGGGACCGATCGACGTGGCCCGCGGTTTTGTTTATTTTTTTCCCAATATCCCTGGCTGGAGAAATACACCTCTCAGGGCGTTGCTGGAACGAAAGCTCGGTCTGCCGGTGAGCGTTGACAACGACGCGAACGTCATGGCCTTGGCGGAATTCCGTTTCGGCGCCGGCCGGGGGGCGAAAAACATCATCGCGCTGACGCTGGGAACGGGCGTTGGCGGGGGGCTGGTGATCGGCGGGGAGCTTTATCACGGACCGAATTATTCCGCCGCTGAGATCGGCCATCTGGTCGTCAATGAGAATGGCCCGCGTTGCGCCTGCGGCAGCCGCGGCTGCATAGAGACCTACGTCGGGAACGGCTATTTTGTCCGCGAGATCAAAAGGCGCCTCGGAAAGGGCGAAAAAAGTATTTTGAGGAAATGGTCCGTCGGGCAAGGCAGGGAACTGACGCCCCTCCTTGTCGCGCAGGCCGCGTCGCGAGGGGACGCGCTCTCAAAAAAAATGTGGAAAGAGACCGGAGAGCACCTGGGGACGGCGCTCGCCGGGCTCGTCAACGTCCTGAATCCCGAAAGGATCATTTTGGGAGGCGGGATAGCCCAAAGCGGGCTTCTTTTTGGTCCCGTGAAGGCCACGCTGGGGAGAAAAGCGTTCCCAATCGCGGCGCGCTCTGTTAAAGTAGTGCCTGCGAAACTCGGGGTGGACGCGGGTCTGGTCGGCGCGGCCTCCCTTATTTTTATGAAGGAGAGGCTTTAGCGGAATGCAGGAATTTTTCAAAAAAATCAGCGTTCGTTTTTTTCTTTTGTTCGCTTTATCCCTCGTATCTCCAGCCGCTTACGGCGACGCACCCGCTCCGCCTAAAGAGGAAACCAGCAAGGTCGTGCCGATCGAGGTAAAAGGCGATTCCGTCGAGTATTTCCATGAGGAGCAGAAGGCGGTCGGCACGGGCCACGTTTCGGTCGACTATGAGGGGGTGAAGCTTTCCGCCGACAAAGTCACCGTCCACATGGCGTCCAAGGTCGCGACGGCCGAAGGCAATGTGAAGCTTGTCCAGGAGGGGAGCGTCTTCACCGGCGAGCGCGCCGAATATAACTTCGGCACGAAGGTCGGCAACGTTTCGAACCTTACGGCCACCGTTGATCCGAGCTTTTTTGGGAAAGCGGCGCGCGTAGAAAGAGTGTCCGACGATCACTATCGCCTGGTCGACGGCTATCTCACGACGTGCTGCGGAGATTCGCCTTTCTACAAGATCGGCGCCCAGCAGCTGGATATCTATCCCGAGCAGAAGGTCGTCGCGCGGAACGCGGCCATCTATATAAAGGGAGTCCCGATCCTTTATATTCCCTATCTTGAGATCCCCTACAAAGAATTTCAGCGGTTTCCGATCCAGGTCGCCCCGGGAAAAAATTCCGAATGGGGCGCTTTCGTCCTCACCAAATACCGGTATTATCTGGCGAACACGCCCGGTTTCCAGTCCAAGGGGAATCTTCTTTTTGACTGGCGCGAAAAAAGAGGACTCGGCGGCGGCGTAGAGAATTTTTACAACGGGGACAACGTCGGGCACGGCGCGATCCGCCTTTATTATACGGACGATGATGAGCCTTCGCTCAACGCTGACCCTGAGCGGTACAGGGCCCAGTGGCGGCACCAGTCGAAGATCGGCGAGTCGACGACGTTCACCGCGGAAGTGAACAAGCTGAGCGATGAGTTGGTGATCAAGGACTTTTTCTTCCATGAAGAGTACGAACGCGATGTGCTTCCCGACAACTACATTTCGATCATTACCTCCAAGCCCGAATATTCGTTGAGTGTTCTCGGCCGCGAGCGGCTGAATGATTTCTTCACGGTCGTGGAACGAAGCCCTGAGATACGGTTCGATACCCACAACCAGCGTTTCGCCGAGACGCCCTTTTATCTGCGGCAGGAAATGCAATTTTCACAGCTCAACAAGGAATTCGCCGGCGGCAGTGGCGTCGATCAGGACGCGACGCGGCTCGACGGCAACTGGACGCTTTCTTACGCGGGGCGCGTGGGGGATCTTTCGGTCGTGCCGCGGGTCGGGACTCGGCAAACCTATTTTTCGAGGGATCTTGCCGGTGATGACGACGTGGTACGGAGCACGTTTGACCCGGGCCTCGATCTCAGCACCCGTTTTTACAAGACCTATGATTGGA
>CAZBAY010000070.1:0-6988 GCA_964489945.1 uncultured Planctomycetia bacterium | reverse complement strand
TTTTTATCGCGTCATCGCTGTCCGAGAGATTGATCGCGTTGCCGTAACTCTTGGACATTTTCCTGCGGTCGATCCCGAGGAGGCGCGCCTCCGGCGTCAGGACTTCCTTTGGCTCGGGAAAAATATCTTTCTTATAAAGATGCTTGAAACGCCGGACGATCTCGCGCGTAAGCTCAAGGTGCGCCAGCTGATCTTCACCTACGGGAACCTGGTCCGCCTTATAGAGAAGAATGTCCGCCGCCTGCAGGACCGGGTAGCCCAGAAAACCGTAAGTCGTCAGGTCCCGTCCCTCGATCTCGCGGAGCTGTTCTTTGTAAGTCGGGTTCCGCTCAAGCCATCCCAGGGGCGTGAGCATGCCGAGAATGACAGCAAGCTCAGAGTGCTCAGGTATCTGGGACTGGACGAAAAGAACGCTCTTCTCCGGGTCAATGCCGCAAGCGAGCCAATCAATGACCATTTCGACCGAATACTTCCGAAGCTCCGCGGGATTCTCATACTCGCCCATCAACGCGTGCAGGTCCGCCACCATGAAATAGCAATCGTGGCTTTCCTGAAGCTTCACCCAATTCCCAAGCGCCCCGAGGAGATGCCCCAGATGAAGCGGGCCCGTCGGCCTCATTCCCGAAAGAACGCGGCTCACGTTGTCCCCCCTTACTCCAGTTTCCTTGCCAACTTCTGGACCTCAAAAACCTCGATGCGGTCGCCGGCTGCGAGCTCGTCAAAATTCGAGACGCCGATGCCGCACTCAAATCCTTCCAAAACCTCGCGCGCGTCGTCTTTGAAGCGCTTCAGACTTTCTATTTTTCCGTCATGGATCTTCAGACCGTTACGGACGACGCGACAGGAAAAATTGCGGACGATCTTGCCCTTTTGCACCGTGCAGCCGGCGATCGTGCCGACCTTTGAAACTTTGAACACCTGGCGAACCTCGGCCGTGCCGACGAACATTTCCTTGAGCTCGGGCTGGAGCAGCCCTTCCATCGCCTTTTCGATCGCCGTGTTGACCTCATAAATGATCTCGTAAAAACGGACGTCCACGCCCTCGACCTCAGCCGCTTCTTTCGCCGTGCCGGTGATGCCGACATGGAAACCGATGACAACCGCGTTAGAGGCGGCCGCGAGCATGACATCCGACTCGCTCACGTCGCCAATGCCGGTATGGATGATATTGAGGCGCACGTTCTTGGGCTGGATCTTGCCTAACGTAGAGCGAAGCGCCTCGACCGATCCCTGCACGTCCGATTTAACGATAAGCTTAAGTTCTTCGACTTTTCCGGCCTTGATGTCTTCATAAAGATGTTCGAGCGTGATGTGCTCCGCCCCTTTTGCCTTCTGCGTGGCCTGCTTCTGCTCAACGATCTCTTTGGCCTTGCGCTCGTCCTTCACGATGTAAAAATGGTCGCCCGCCTTCGGGACTTCGGAAAGCCCCAATATGGCGACAGGCATGGAAGGCAGCGCTTCCTTGATGCGCTGGCCCCGGTCATTGATCATCGCCCGGACGCGGCAATAGGAATTGCCCACGATCGCAATATCGCCCACCCGAAGGGTCCCGTCCTGCACCAGCAAAGTCGCGATGACGCCTTTTTCTTTGGAAAGCTCTCCCTCGATGACGACGCCCCGCGCGTCGGCCGTGGCATCCGCCTTGAGTTCCAATAGATCTGATTCAAGGGCCAGCATTTCCAAAAGGGTGTCGATCCCCTGTCCGGTCTTCGCTGAAACTCCGGTCATGATGGTTTTCCCGCCCCAGTCTTCCGACATCAGGCCGTACTCCATCAGCGCCTTCTTCACGCGTTCGGGGTTCGCCGACGGCAGATCCATTTTGTTGATCGCGACGATGATCGCCACGCCGGCCGCTTTGGCGTGGTCAATGGCTTCCAGCGTCTGGGGCATGACACCGTCGTCTGCTGCCACAACAAGCACGACAACGTCCGTGGCGCGCGCGCCACGCGCCCGCATAGCGGTGAACGCTTCGTGGCCCGGCGTATCGAGAAAAGTAACGGCCCCCTTGGGGAGGAACACTTCATAAGCTCCGATATGCTGCGTAATGCCTCCGGCCTCGCCGGCGGCCACTTTGGTCTTGCGAATCGCATCGAGCAGCGACGTTTTACCGTGATCCACGTGTCCCATAAAAGTCACAATAGGCGCGCGTGGGAGTTGCTTCAATTTGTCTTTCACTGCCACACCGGCTTCGACAGCCGCCGCTTCCGTCGCCGCGGATCTCTCCACGTCAAAACCCATGTCTTTTGCCACACGGCTGGCGATATCAAATCCGAGCGCTTGATTGATATTGGCGAAGATACCGTTCTTAATGAGGCGCTGAATAAGGTCGCTCGGGCTCAAGGAAAGCTTCACGGCGAGTTCCTTCACCGAGATCGGCGAGGCCAGTTCAAGCTTGCGCGCGATCTTAATCTCGGGAACGGGGGCTGAGACCGGAGCCGCCGGAGCCTTGTCAACATCCGGCCTGAAAAGAGGCTTCTTGATCTCGGTTGTGGCAGGTTTTGGTTTAGGGGGTGTAGACGTAACCACCGTCCTCCTCACCGGCGATGCGGTTGGATGCGATTCGACGCGGGGTCTGCGGACTTCCGGGGCCGTTTTCGCGGCGCCTCTTTGAAGCAAAAATTCTTTCCGGACGCTTTCGATCGAAGACGGCTGTGAAGGAGCTGGTTTTGCCGTGGGAGCTGCGGCCGGTTTTGCCGGGGTTTCCTCTTTGGGAGCTTTCTTGGGCGCGGAGGCCTCACGGACTTTGCGGACATTCTCTTCTGTCAAAAGGCTCATGTGGCTTTTGGCGTCAATGCGAAGCGTCTTGAGGCGTTCGATGAGCTCCTTCGACGTCACTTTCAGCTCTTTGGCTAACTCATGAATCTTTACCGACATGTCTTTACGCTTCCCCTACTTGCTCAGGGCCTTTATCTTCTTCGTTTTTTTCCTCAACAGCCGGAGGCTCCGCCGCTTCCGAAGGCGCCGCGCCGCCTTTTAAGGTTTCCACGATCTTTTCGGCGGTCTTCTTGCCGATCCCTTTGACAGCCAACAGATCGTCCAGGCTCGCTTTTTTCAGGTCTTCAATGGTTTTAAACCCTGCCGCGATGAGGGCGGCGGCGGTCTTCGGCCCCACACCGGGAACCGATTCGATGCCCGTCTCGGCCACGGCTTCCACCGTCTCCTCAACAGCGGGCGTCATGACCGATTCCAGCTCGGCCTTAATGAGCTCCTTCTTTGAGCGGATATCGATGGCCCAGCCGGTGAGCTTGGAAGCCAGGCGCACGTTCTGCCCGTTCTTGCCGATCGCGAGCGAAAGCTGATCATCGCTGACGACGACCTCCACCTTTTTTTCCTCCCCCTTGATCACCTTCACGGAAGAAACCTCGGCGGGGCTTAAAGCCGCTTTCACGAATTCCTCGACGTTGTCGCTCCACCGGACAATGTCGATCTTCTCGCCCTGGAGCTCTTTCACGACGCCCTTCACCCGCGAGCCGCGGATGCCGACGCAGGCGCCGACGCAGTCCACCTTCTCGTTCTTTGACCAGACCGCGATCTTGGTGCGGTCGCCCGGCTCACGGGAAACAGATTTGATCTCGACCATGCCTTCGGCCACTTCGGGGACCTCGAGATCAAATAGACATCTAACAAAACCGGGATTGCTGCGAGAGAGGACGATCTGCGGTCCCTTCGCGGTCCTTCCGACCTCGAGAATGAGCGCACGGATATTGTCGCCCTGCCGGTAGCTGTCGCGGGGGGACATTTCGCGCTTGGGGAGGATCGCCTCGGTCCTGCCGAGGTCCACGAGAAGGGCGCCCTTCTCAAAGCGGTAGACGGTCCCGCTGATGATCGTGCCTCCCTTTCCATGGTATTCGTTGAAAATAACGTCGCGCTCAGCCTCGCGGATCTTCTGGAAAATGACCTGCTTGGCGGTCTGCGCAGCGATGCGGCCGAATTCGTTGGAAACGATCTCTTTGCCATCAGCCAGGATGCGGATCTTTCCGCTCTCCACGTCGATCTTGACCACGATCTCCTTGTCCTTGTCGTGAATGACCTTTCGCGCCGCCGAGACAAGGGCCGCCTCGAGGGATTCAATCAGCACCTGCCGGCTGATCCCCTTTTCGCGCTCGATATTTTCCAGTACTTGCAGTAATTCCGTGCTCATGACTCCCGCCTTTTCATCCGATCTTTATTTCTCTTACCGCCTTTACGACGGATCCTAACGGCACTAAAACAAGATGCGCATCCCTGCCCCGCAAAAACTCAGCGTTCCCGGCGTGAACACCGCGAAGCTCGCCCATGACTTCAAGCGTTCTCCCCCCGGCGTCCTTATAAAATACTTTCAGGACTTTTCCCACCGCCCGGAGGAAATCACCTTCCGTCCTTATTGGCCTGTCCAGGCCTGGGCTGCTGACTTCAAGAGTGTAAGCCCCTTGGACAACCTCATCAAAGATCGGGCTGAGCCCACGATTGATCGCCGCGCAGTCATCCAGCGTGATCCCGCCTTCTTTATCGGCGATGATCGTCACAAAACTTTTATGGCCGTAGTACCTGAACAAGATTTCCACAAATTGGGCGCCAGACCCCTCGATCGAGCTCTTAATTTGTGGAAGTTTCTGCTCAATATCCGGAGGCAACATATCTAAATTTCAGTTTTCTTAACCGTCTATTGAGAATATAATTTCACAACAAAATTCCAATAAAAAAAGTGGGTTCTCACCCACTTTCTAAGGGAACTGCCCAATTTACGAAATTAGAGTACCAAAATCAGGCTAATTTGTCAAGGGTAGCCAGGAGCTGGGGAATGGCCTGGGGGATGTCGGCGAGGGTGATCTCACCCGTTTTTCGGACCTTAATTTCAACTTTTCCCAATTTTAAATTTTTGGGGCCCAAGATGATCCGGACGGGAAGGCCGGTGAGGTCCGCGTCGTTAAACTTGATGCCGGGTGAGTCCGTCCGGTCGTCCACAAGGACGTCTATTCCGCGTTTTCTCAGCTCATCCGAGTTTTCAATTGAATCGGCGATCTCGCAGGTCTGGGGGTCCTTGGGATCCACCAGAACGACCAAAACTTGGTAGGGGCTGATGTTTTTCGGCCAGACGATCCCCTTATCATCCCCGTGCTGTTCGATCGCCGCCGCGAGGATCCGGTTCACGCCGATCCCGTAACAACCCATGAGGAGGGGGCCCTCCTTCCCGCTTTCATCGGTGAAATGAGCTTTGAGCGGCTTCGAATAGCGGAGATTCAATTTAAAAATATGGCCGAGCTCGATCGCGGTGCGGAAATGAAGGGGTTTGCCGTCCGGCGACTGGTCGCCCTCAATAACTTGGCGAAAATCACCCGCTTCTATCTTCCGGTCCCTCTGGTCCTGAACGATATCGGTCACGTTGACATCAACGAGGTGATGATCCACTTCGTTCGCGCCCGCTACAAAATCCTTCATTGAAAGGACGTCCTCATCCAGATAGAGGTCAAGCGTGAGGCCCAGGGGCCCGCTGAAACCGAATTTGGATCCGGCGCGCTCATTGATCGACTCACGGCTGGCGAGCATCGCGCCCGGGAATTTTTTCTTGACCTTGTACTCGCTTACCTCGTGATCACCCCGCACGAGCACCGCGAAGAGATGCTTGTCCGCCTGGTAGATCATCGTTTTCACGAGATCTTCCGGTTTTTTGCCCAGCAGGTGCGCGACGCCTTCGACATTCGAGTGTCCGGGCGTATGCACTTTTTTAGCGGCCTTTCCTCCGGACGCCGGCGGGAGTTTAAGGCCTTTCAATTTCCGCTCCGCCATCTCCACGCTCACCACGCGGCTCGTGTCCCCGACCTGCACCATCCGGTCTTCGCCGGAATCGGAAAAAAGAATGAACTCCTGTGACCCGGATCCCCCCATTGCCCCCGGGTCGGCTTCGACGATGTGGAAATCCAGCCCGCAGCGAGTGAAAATACGCTTGTAGGTGTCTTTCATTTTTTCATAGGTCTTGTCGAGGGACTCGTCCGTCGCGTGAAAGCTGTAGGCGTCCTTCATGAGGAACTCGCGGCTTCGGATCACACCCGAGCGCGGGCGCATTTCGTCGCGGAATTTGGTCTGGATCTGGTAAAGGTTGATCGGCAGCTGTTTGTAGGAATGGATCTCCCGGCGAACGAGGTCCGTGATGACCTCCTCATGCGTCGGCCCGAGCACATTCTCCTTGCCGTGCCGGTCCTTGAAGTGGATCATGTCATCACCGAGGATCTCAAGGCGGCCTGTTTCGCGCCAGAGCTCCGCGGGATGGAGTGCCGGCAAAAGCACCTCGACGGCTCCCGCGCGGTCCATTTCCTCCCTCACGATCTCCGTCGCTTTGCGCAGCGCGCGAAAGCCTGTGGGCAGATAGCTGTAGGTCCCGCTGGCGAGCTTCCGGATCACGCCCGCTCGAAGCATCAGGCGGTGGCTTTTCACCTCCGCTTCTTTGGGCGTCTCCTTTAATGTGGGGATAAGCGTCTTGGTCCAGCGCATCAGGGCTTCACGATCATGTTTCGGATATTTTGAAAAATGGCGAAACGCGACATGTCCTGAAAAATGACGAACACCATGAGCGCGAGAAGCAAAATGAGGCCTCCCTGCGTCATCCGCTCTTTCACCGACTCTTTGAGGGGCGAACCCTTGATCTTCTCGATCAGGATAAAGAGCACGTGTCCCCCGTCGAGCACCGGGATCGGCAGAAGATTAAGCACGAAGAGACTCACGGAAAGCGAGCCCATGAAATAAAAAAGGTAAACGACCCCCATTTGGGCGGCTTGTTGGGTCATGAAAAAGATCCCGATGGGGCCCGTCACCGAGTCCTTGAACGATAACGCGCCGGTCACCATAAGGCCGAGCGAATAAAAGATCATCGCGGTCATCATCCAGACCCTTTCGGCGGCCAACACCATTGCCTTGAAAAAACCGCTCTTCACGTAGGCCATCTCGTTGGAAGGGGCGACGCCGACGAACCCGACGCTTGTCTTCCGCCCCGCCAGGCCCCGTCCTTCCTGAA
>CAZBAY010000069.1:0-6728 GCA_964489945.1 uncultured Planctomycetia bacterium | reverse complement strand
CGGCGCCGGCGAGATCCTTCTCACCAGCATGGACCGCGACGGGACCAAGGAGGGGTATGACCTCCCCCTCGTGCGGCTTATTTCGACGGCGGTAAGAATTCCGGTCATCGCGTCGGGCGGGGTCGGAACGCTCGAGCATCTCGCGGACGGTTTCATCCGCGGGAAGGCGGACGCGGCGCTGGCCGCGAGCATTTTTCATTTCAGACAACATACGGTGAAACAGGCTAAGCAGTTCCTCAAAAAGAAAGGAGTACCGGTTCGGCTATGACAGACGAGACATTTGAAAAAATAAAGTCACAGTTAAAATTTGACGCCCAGGGGCTCATTCCGGCCATCATCCAGGACGCGGAGACCCAGAAGGTCCTCACGCTCTGTTACATGAACGACATCGCGCTCCGGGCGACGCTCGAGAAGGGTTTCATTTATCTTTTCAGGCGGTCGCAGAACAAGCTGATGAAAAAGGGGGAGACGTCCGGCCACACGCAGGCCGTGAAGGAGTTCCGCGTGGACTGCGAGGGGAAGTCGCTTCTTTTTGTGATCGACCAGAAGGTCGCCGGCTGTCACAAGGGCTATCTGAGCTGCTATTTCGAAAAGGTCGAGGCTGACTCAAGCCGCAAGATCACGGACCCCCGAGTGTTCGATCCCGCAAAAGTCTATTAAATGGGCCCTTTTTACCCGACCGAGCGCGAGTTCCTGAAGCTCGCAAAGAAAGGCAATCTCATTCCCGTCTGCCGGGAGATCCTCGCGGACCTTGAGACGCCGGTCTCCTGTTATCTCAAGACCGGTGGGAATCCTTATTCCTATCTTCTCGAATCGGTCGAGGGCGGTGAGAAGCAGGCGCGGTACTCCTTTGTGGGAGGTTCTCCGTCCCTTGTTTTTAAAAGCAAGGGCAAGCGGATCAGTCTTGAACGGGCCGGCGGGAAAACCGAGACGTTTGAAACGCGGCATGACCCTCTTTTTGAGCTTGAAAAACTGCTCAACCGTTATAAGCAGGTTCCCGTAAAAGGCCTTCCGCCGTTCACCGGCGGAGCGGTGGGGTACCTTGGGTACGACACGGTCCGTTTCGTCGAGAAAATTCCCGATCGCAACAAGGACGTCTACGGCCTGCCGGACGCTTTATTCGTTTTCACGGACACGCTTTTTATCTTTGATCACGTGGACAAGAAGATCAAGGTCGTGTCGAATGTCTGCCTGGACGATTTTAAGGACCCGCGCCAGGCTTACGCGCATGCCGTCGAGAAGATCGATCAGGAGATACGGAAGATCCGTTCCTGGACGGCCCCGTCACGGCATTCAACGTCCGCCTCCAACGGGGGGAAAGTGCGTTTCAGGTCCAATTTTAAAAAGACTGAATTTTTGAAAGCCGCCCGCAGGGCCGGCGAATATATCAAAAAAGGCGACATTATCCAGGTCGTGCTGTCCCAGGCCTTTAGTACGCCGGTCCGCTCAACGGCCTTTGATATCTACCGGGCGCTCCGGTCGATCAACCCTTCGCCTTATATGTTTTATTTGAACTGCGAAAATTTTGAACTGGTGGGTTCCTCTCCTGAGATCCACGTGAAATGCGAAAAGGGGAAAGCGTTGCTGCGTCCGATCGCGGGGACGAGGCCGCGCGGGAAGAACACGGTCGAAGACGGCCGGCTGGAGAAGGATCTTTTGGCGGACCCGAAGGAGCGCGCGGAGCACCTGATGCTCGTGGACCTCGGCCGGAACGATCTGGGAAGAGTTTGCGATTTCAGATCCGTGAACGTTTCTGAATTCATGACGATCGAACGCTATTCGCACGTGATGCACATTGTTTCCAATGTCGAGGGCCGGCTGAAGAACGGCAAAACGCGTTTTGATCTTCTGCGTGCGACGTTCCCGGCCGGTACGGTCACGGGGGCCCCGAAGGTCCGCGCGATGGAGATCATTGATGAGCTTGAAAAGCAAAAACGCGGGTTTTACTCTGGCGTCGTCGGGTATTTCAGTTATTCGGGGGAGCTCGATTCCTGTATCACGATCCGCACGATCCTCGTCAAGGACGGCGTCGCGACGGTGCAGGCGGGAGCAGGGATCGTGTCGGACTCTCGGCCGGAAAAGGAGTACCAGGAAACCGTGAATAAGGCGAAGGCGATGATGAAAGCGGTCGAGTCCGCGGAAAATGGGGTGGCCCAATGATCGTCATGATCGATAACTACGATTCCTTCACGTATAACCTCGTCCAGTACCTGGGTGAGTTGGGGCAGGAGCTCAAGGTTTTCCGGAACGATGAGATCACCGTTGAGAAGATCAAAAAACTGAAGCCAAGCCGCATTGTCATCTCTCCGGGTCCCGGAAGTCCCAAGGACGCCGGTGTTTCGAGAGAGGTGATCAGGAAGCTTGGGCCCACGATCCCGCTTCTGGGGGTTTGCCTCGGCCACCAATGTATCGGGGAGGTGTTCGGCGGGAAGGTCGTTCGCGCGAAACGTCTCATGCACGGCAAGACCTCGCAGATCTTTCATGACGGAAAGGCGATCTTTAAGGGGATCGACAATCCTTTTATCGCGACGCGCTATCACTCGCTTCTCGTCGAGCGGAAGTCATTTCCCAAAGATCTTGAGATCACGGCCCAGACGAAAGAAAAGGAGATCATGGGGCTCCAGCACAAAAAATTTCCTATCTATGGCGTTCAATTCCATCCCGAATCCATTCTGACCCAGTCCGGAAAACAACTTTTGAGAAATTTTCTCGATCTGACAAAATGATAAAGCCGGTCCTCGCAAAATTGCAGAAGAAGGAAGCGCTGACGCCCGCCGAGATGACGGGGGCGATGGAGGCGATCATGACCGGCGCTGCGGTGGACGCGGAGATCGAGGCCTTTTTGACCGGCCTGCGTGAAAAAGGGGAAACCGTCGCGGAGATCACAGCCGCCGCGCGGGTAATGCGCCAGCATGCATTAAAGCTCTCGAAACATTTCCCCGACCTTTTGGATACCTGCGGCACGGGCGGTGATGCCCGGCACACGTTCAATATCTCGACACTCTCGGCGATCGTCGCGGCAAGCGCCGGCGTCCAGGTCGGCAAGCACGGGAATCGTTCCGTATCGAGCACCTGCGGCAGCGCGGATCTTCTGGAAGCGCTCGACATGAAGATCGATCTGCCGGTGCCGGCGATCGAGCGCTCCATCGAGACGGTGGGTTTCGGTTTTTTCTTCGCCCCGCAATTTCATCAGGCCACACGATTCGCGATGCCGGCCCGCAAAAGGATACAGGGCAAGACCCTTTTTAACCTTCTGGGGCCGCTTTCCAACCCGGGCGGGGCGCTGCATCAGCTGATCGGGGTCTATGACGAAAAACTTGTGAAGGTCATCGCGGAAGTTCTCCGGGAACTCGGCGCCAAGCGCGCCCTCGTCGTTCACGGGATGGACGGACTGGATGAGATCACGCTTTGCGAGCGGACCTCCGTCGCGGAACTGGACGGAGGAAAGATCCGGGCTTACAGCCTGGCTCCCGAGGAGTTGGGCTTGAAGCGCGCCGCGCTCTCCGATCTGCAGTGCGCGTCCCGCGAGGCGGCCAAAGAGATCGCGCTTGAAGTGCTGGAGGGCAAGCCTGGCCCCAAGACGGACGTGGTCTGCCTCAATGCCGGCGCGGCGCTTTATATCGCGGGCAAAGTCAAAACCATCCGCGAAGGTCTTGAGCTGGCAAAAGAACTCATCGAGACAGAAGAGGCCTACGACAAGCTCGAAGAAATACGTTCTTTTACGCGCGAGGCGGCTGTTTAAAATGATCCTGGACACGATCGTGCGGCATAAAAAAAGAGAGATCAAGCTTCTAAAGGCCGCCAGGCCGATGCGGCATCTCATGGAGCAGGTCTCGCGTCTTGGCAGAAAAAAACCTATTTTTAAAAAAGCGCTCACGGGGGGAGGCGGGCTATCGGTGATCGCGGAAATAAAAAGAAGGTCCCCGTCAAAGGGAGTCTTAAGAAAGAATTTTGATGCCGGCGCGATCGCGCGCGGATACGCGCAAGGCGGCGCGAAAGCGCTCTCAGTTTTGACCGACAAAAAATTCTTCGGAGGCTCCGGGGAAGATCTCCGGAAAGCAAAAGCCGCGAGCGGGCTTCCTATCCTGCGGAAAGACTTCATCCTGGATGAATACCAGGTCTACGAATCGCGGCTTATGGGCGCGGACGCGGTCCTTCTTATCGCGAGCATCCTTTCGCCCTTGAAACTTCGTAAGCTTGCGACCCTGGCCAAAAAACTGGGTCTGGACTGTCTCATCGAGGTTCATTCAGCGGGCGAGTTGAAAAAAGCGTTGCGCATTAAGCCGGGGATCGTCGGCATCAACAACCGCGATCTCCGCACGTTCCGCGTGGACATGGGGGTGACGGAAAAGCTGATCCGCCGGGTACCGAGTAACGTGCTCGTGGTTTCGGAAAGCGGCATTCAAAATCACGAGGATTTGATATACTTACGAAGCCTGGGGGTCAGAGCAGCGCTTGTCGGCGAAAGCCTGATGAGGCAGGAAGATGTCACAAAGGCGCTTCGCCAGCTTCTGGGAAAGATCCGTGGTACGCGTTAAGGTTTGCGGCATTACGAACGTTCGCGACGCGATGACCGCGGTGGATGCCGGGGCGGACGCGTTGGGGTTTGTTTTCGCGCCCAGCCCACGGCGTGTCGCGCCGGCCCAGGCTCTAGAGATCATCCGCGGGGTTGGCCCATGGATCGCGACGGTAGGCGTGTTTGTGAACGAAAAGCTTAAAAACGTAAAACGGATCGCCTCTTTTTGCGGCCTTTCGGCGGTCCAGCTTCACGGCAATGAGAGCGCGGCCTATGTGAAGCAATTGGCGCCGCTCAAAGTGATCAAGGCGTTCCGTGTCTTGGAGGCGCGGGACCTTCGGGCTGTCCGCGGATACGACGCGGATGCCTATCTTTTCGACACGAAGATCAAAGGGTTGTACGGAGGCACCGGACAAAGTTTTGACTGGAAGATCCTGAAATCACTCAAGATCTCTAGGCCGGTGATCCTTTCCGGCGGGCTTGACCCGAAGAATGTTTCCCGAGCCCTCCGTGTGTTGCGCCCCTATGGGGTGGATGTTTCAAGCGGGGTGGAAAAGGCCCCCGGGAAGAAAGACGCAAAATTAGTAAGGGAGTTTATTCGACGTGCCAAAGCAGAATAAGAAAAAACTCACCGCATTGCCCGATCGTCAGGGCCATTTCGGGCCTTACGGGGGAAAATATGTCCCTGAGACGCTGATGACGGCGCTGGACGAACTCGAAGCAGCCTATCGTTCAGCCCGTAAAGACCCGCGTTTCCGCAAGGATTACGAGGGATATCTCCGGTCCTTTGCCGGCCGTCCGACGCCGTTGACGGAAGCAAAACATCTGGCCAAAGCGCTGGGCGTAAAGCATCTTTTCCTGAAACGCGAAGACCTTCTACATACCGGCTCGCACAAGATCAACAATACGCTCGGCCAGGTCCTATTGACGCTTAAAATGAAAAAGAAGCGCGTCATCGCGGAGACCGGCGCGGGACAGCACGGCGTCGCGACAGCGACCGTCTGCGCGCTTTTTGGGCTTCCCTGTGACGTGTATATGGGGGAGGAGGATGTCGAGCGACAGAAGCTTAACGTTTTCCGCATGAAGCTTCTAGGCGCGAGGGTCATTCCGGTGAGCTCCGGATCAAAAACGTTGAAGGACGCCGTGAATGAAGCCATCCGTGACTGGGTGACGAACGTGCGGACGACCCACTATATCATCGGCTCCGTCATCGGCCCGCACCCCTATCCGATGATGGTGCGTGATTTCCAGTCGGTCATCGGGCGCGAGACCAGATCACAGCTTACAAAGCTCGGCTTAAAAGATCCCGACTACCTGGTAGCCTGCGTGGGAGGCGGATCCAACAGCATCGGACTTTTTCACCCCTTTTTGAAAACGCGGGCAAAACTGATCGGTGTCGAAGCCGCTGGACTCGGTATTCACACGGGACAACACGCCGCGTCTCTCTCGCACGGGCGGATCGGCGTTTTGCACGGCTCAAAAAGCGACGTTCTGCAGGACAGGGACGGCCAGATCGAATTGGCGCATTCCGTATCGGCCGGGCTTGATTATCCCGGCGTTGGCCCCGAACACGCTTACCTTAAATCTATTAAAAGAGCGCATTACGGTTCAGTGACGGACAAAGAAGCTCTTGAGGGTTTTCAGGCGCTCAGCCGCATGGAAGGGATCATCCCGGCGCTCGAGCCTTCACACGCCGTCGGTTACCTCCTTAAAAATAAGTCTAAATTTAAAAAAAGCGACGTGATCGTCATGTGTCTTTCAGGGAGAGGGGACAAGGACGTGGACCAGGTCTCTAAAATCCTAAAACTATGAATCGCATTGAAGCAAAGTTCAAAGAACTTAAAAAAAAGAAGAAGAAAGCGTTGATCCTCTATATGACGGCGGGCGACCCCAGCCTCGCGCGAAACGCTGAGCTCATTACTGCCTTCGAAAAGGAGGGGGTGGATCTCATCGAACTCGGCGTTCCGTTCTCCGATCCGCTGGCGGACGGCGTCGTGATCCAGGGAGCCTCGCAGAGGGCATTGAAGCGCGGCACGACGTTGAAAAGTATCCTGGATCTTGTGGGGAAGGTGAGGAAAAAGTCCCAGCTGCCACTTCTTCTGATGAGCTATCTTAATCCGATCCTGAATTTCGGCCTGGATCATTTTGCCGCGACGGCTCGCAGGGCCGGCGTGGACGGTCTTATCGTGCCGGACCTGCCTCCCGAAGAGGG
>CAZBAY010000068.1:0-5369 GCA_964489945.1 uncultured Planctomycetia bacterium | reverse complement strand
GGGGGCTCGATGCGGGAAGCCCTGGACCTCGCTGTCCTCCTCTCCAAAAACAAGAAACGAAATGCCGGACCTCATCCAAGAAACTAAGCGGACGCTCCAAAAACTGGGTCTGTCCCCCCGAAAGCGCATGGGGCAGAACTTCATGGTTGATGACCACGACCTTGTTTTTTTGGCGGATTCTCTTTCGTTAAAAAAAGGGGAGACGGTCCTTGAGATCGGGCCCGGTCTGGGATCTCTTACGAAACATCTTTTACAACAAGAAGCACGCGTTATCGCGGTGGAAAAGGACGCGGGATTCGCCGCGTTTTTGCGCGACTCTCTTAAGGAAAAACCGCTGCGTCTCATCGAAGAGGACGTGCTGAAGGTTGAGCTTGAGAAAGTGCTGGGGGAGGAGGGGCCGATCAAGGTCATCGGGAACATTCCCTATAGCATCACGAGTCCGATCCTCGAGTGGCTGATTTCCCAGCGCCGGTTTGTCCGGGAAGCGGTGCTGACCCTCCAGTGGGAGGTGGCTCAGCGGCTGACTGCCTGCCACGGAACAAAGGCGTGGGGAGCGCTCTCGCTATTTGTCCAAGTTTATTCCGAAGTCACTGTGCTCCGTAAGATCGAGAGAGACCATTTTTTTCCACCGCCTAATGTGGATTCGGCGGTGGTCCGTTTCGTTTTTTCAGCCGAGCCGCGGGTCGCCATTGGCAACGAGGAGATCTTCTTCTCGCTCGTGCACCGGGCTTTCCAGAAAAGGCGCAAGACGATCCTGAACGCGCTGAAGGACGAGGATTCCAGGGATTTCACGCGGGACTCGCTGACGGAAACCCTCAAGAAGGCGGGCATTGATCCCATCCGGCGCCCGGAGACGCTCTCGATCGAGGAGTGGGCGCGCGTCGCGGGACTTTTTTCCCAGACACAAGGTCCCTGTTCCTGCTAGAATTGTAGGGGCATAAATCTTAAAAAAGGATCACGATGTTTAGCAGCATCAAAAAAACGCTCCGGAATCTCATTGTTCTGGCGGTGCTTTTCTTTTTGTTCGTCGGTTTTTTCAAGTTCAGGGAATTCCTTCTTTTCCGCAAGATCATTCACAATTTGAAGGCGGAATCCCGTATCGCCGAAGTGCTCGTCACGGAATCAAGCGTCGATGAATACAGCCGCCAGTACTCCACGACGATCAAATTCCTGGAGTACGGAGTGAACGGCCAACCCTTGAAGCCCCGCTATTTCACGTTCAACGGCAATCTCATTCAGTTCCAGACGCTCGTCGCGCGTTTTGACGACAAATATATCGAGGAAGGCCATCGCATGAAGGGAAAAAGCGTCTATCTTTTTCTGAAGGCGTTCGTGCTCGCCGGAAAAAATACTCAGGAATTTTCGATCACGGACACGCGAGCGGTCCCAGACGGCTACCGCGTCGGCGACCCGCCGACGGCGTTTGAAAAAGAGATCTGGCGCCGGTTCTGGAAATTCGCGCTGGACCCCAAGGAACGGAAGCGCATAGGCCTCAAGAACGCCCAGATCGAGGCGCCGGGGTCGGTGTTCATTCCCGGGACCATTTATACGCTTATCATTGAGCACGACGGCGGGATCCGCATCGACACCCGTCCCATTCCCGAGATCATCCGCAACGAAACGATCCGATAGATCCATCTATGCCGCAGGAACATATCTTCGTCAAAAACGCGAGGGAGCACAACCTCAAGGGGATCGATCTTAGGATCCCACGGAACGCCATGGTCGTCTTCACCGGCCTTTCCGGCTCAGGAAAATCGTCGCTGGCGTTCGACACGATCTACGCCGAGGACCAGCGCCGGTATGTAGAGTCGCTTTCCGCCTACGCGCGGCAATTCCTGGGGCAGATGCAAAAACCGGACGTCGAGTATATCGAGGGGCTTTCACCCGCGATCAGCATCGAGCAGAGGATCGCCGGCTCCAATCCCCGGTCGACGGTCGGCACGACGACGGAAATTTATGACCATCTGAGGCTCCTTTTCGCGAAGGTCGGCGTGCCCCACTGCTACCAGTGCGGGCGGCGGATCACCCGGCAAAGCGCCCAGGAGATCGTGGAACAGATCATCAAAGCGCCGGCTGAAAGCAGGGTCCAGATCCTCGCGCCGGTCGTGGAGGGGCGCAAGGGGGAGTACCAAAAGATCTTTAAGGATATCCAGAAGGAGGGATTCGTCCGAGTCCGCGTGGACGGCGTCGCGTACGAGCTTTCCGAGAATATCCGCCTCGACAAGAAAAAGAAACACACGATCGAGATCGTGGTGGACCGCCTTATTCTAAAGGACGGGATCAAAAAGCGTCTCACGGATTCGGTCGAGGCGGCGCTCAAAGTGGGGAAAGGCACGATCAAGCTTTCGTTCGAGGGAGACAAAAAACCCGAACAGCTTTTCTCGGAACTGAACGCCTGCGTTCACTGCGGCATCAGCTTCCAGCCGCTTGAGCCCAGGCTTTTTTCGTTCAACAGCCCCTATGGCGCCTGCGCCGAGTGTGACGGATTGGGCAATTGCCTTGAGATAGATCCCGACCTCGTTATCCCCGATAAATCAAAGTCGATCCGCGAAGGGGCGATCTCCGGCTGGCAGCGCGGCGGCCGCTCGCTCATCATTTACCTGCGCCGGCTTCTCCGTCACGCCTCCGAGGAACACGGGTTCAGCCTCGATAAGCCGTTCAAAGATCTGAGCCGCGAGCACAAGGACCTCATTCTCTACGGCCCTGAGGAAAAAGAGAGCGGCTGGCGGTCCTTTGAGGGCGTCGTGCCAAACCTCGAGAGGCGTTTCAAGGAAACCGAGTCGGAGTTCATGAAAGAGGAGATCAACAAATTCATGAGCCTCAAGCCCTGCGA
Organism: uncultured Planctomycetia bacterium; assembly: GCA_964489945.1. Classification (GTDB taxonomy): domain Bacteria; phylum Omnitrophota; class Gorgyraeia; order 2-02-FULL-51-18; family 2-02-FULL-51-18; genus CAZBAY01. The sequence continues at coordinate 2,533 of CAZBAY010000068.1, read as the reverse complement.
AAGCTGTTTCGGCAAAAGGCTCAAGCCCGAGGCGCTGGCGGTCAAGGTCCGCGAAAAAAATATCATGGAGCTCACGGCGCTTTCCATTGAACAGGCCGATAAATTTTTTGAGGATCTCAAACTGACCGAAAAAGAGGAGCAGATCGCGCATCAGATCTTAAAAGAGGTCAAAGCGCGGCTGCGGTTCATGAAGAACGTCGGGCTCGGCTATCTGTCGCTCGACCGCATGAGCGGGACGCTTTCCGGAGGGGAGGCCCAGCGGATACGGCTAGCGACGCAGATCGGGGCGGGCCTCATGGGGGTGCTTTATGTGCTCGACGAGCCGTCGATCGGTCTTCACCAACGGGACAATGAAAAATTGCTGAACACGCTCGTCGCGCTGCGCGACTTGGGAAACACATTGATCATCGTGGAGCACGACGAGGCGACGATCCGGAGAGCCGATTATCTTGTGGATTTGGGCCCCGGAGCGGGCAAACACGGGGGACGGATCATCGCGGAAGGGACACCTGAGGCTGTGATGCGTAACCCGCAGTCCATCACGGCAAAATATTTGAACGGTGAGCTGCGCATCCAGGCGCCGGCAAAGCGGCGGGACATTAAGAGCCGCAAAAAGATTACCATTAAGAAAGCGGAGGAAAATAACCTCAAGCGCGTGGATATTGAAATTCCCCTGGGCGTTTTCACGTGCGTGACCGGCGTTTCGGGATCAGGAAAAAGCACGCTTGTGGACGAAATTTTATATAAAGGCCTGGCTAAGCGCCTTTATAGGTCGAAGGAAAAGCCGGGAAAGCACGAGGCGATCCTGGGCGTAGAAGCGATCGACAAAGTGATCGAGATCGACCAGTCGCCGATCGGGAGAACCCCGCGCTCCAATCCCGCGACCTACACGGGCCTTTTCGGGCCTATCCGGGACATTTTTTCGAAATTGCCCGACGCGAAGATGCGCGGTTACCGCCCCGGGCGTTTCAGTTTCAATGTCAAAGGAGGGCGGTGCGAGGCCTGCGAGGGCGACGGCGTCAAGACGATCGAGATGCATTTTCTGCCGGACGTCTACGTGACCTGCGAGATCTGCAAGGGAAAGCGCTTTAATGAGCAGACGCTGGAAGTACGCTATAAGGGGAAGTCCATCGCGGAAGTGCTCGCGATGAGCGTGGAGGAGGCGCTCGCTCTTTTCAGCCATGTTCCCATGGTGAAGTCGAAGCTCCAGACGCTGCACGACGTGGGCCTGGATTATATCGAGCTCGGCCAGGCGGCGACGACGTTGTCGGGCGGGGAAGCCCAGCGCGTTAAGCTTTCCACCGAGCTTTCGAAGCGCGCGACGGGCAGAACTTTTTACATTTTGGACGAGCCCACGACGGGCCTTCATTTCGCGGATATTGACCGGCTTCTAAAAGTGCTGCAGACGCTGGTCGACCAGGGCAACAGCGTTCTCGTCATCGAGCATAACCTGGACGTCATCAAGTGCGCCGACTATGTCATCGACCTCGGTCCGGAAGGCGGTGACAAGGGCGGGGAGCTTGTGGCGGCGGGGACGCCTGAGGAGCTCGTGAAATGTGCCCGCTCGCATACGGGACGATTTTTGCGGGGTGTGATAAAATGACCTCTCTCATGCGCCCTTTCACTCTTTTGATCATAGGACTTTTGTTTACCGGCGCTTCTTTCGCGGCGGCCCTCGACGAGGAAGCGCAGGCCCGCCTCCTTTCCGGCCAGTCATACCTTAAACTCGGAGATTTCCCCAAGGCGATGGAGGCGTTCGAGCCGCTCACGACGATGAGCGGGATCGAGGAAAAATTGCGTGAGGAGGCGCTTTACTGGCTGGCGGAAACGTATTTTCAGTCGAAGGATTTTCCCTCGGCCATCAAAACCTATTCCGATTTCATCGAGAAATATCCTTCTTCCAGGTATTTAATCTTTGCCAAGTATTCGAGCGCGTGGTCCGTTTATGAATTGGGCGACTTTGAAAGGGCCGCCGCGGAATTCGAGGAGCTTATCCGGGGTTTTCCGGGTCAGCCGCTCGCCATCGAGTCGCATTTTAAATTGGGGCAGTGCCTCTACGAGCTAAAGAAGTACGAGACGGCTTCGCTGACTCTGACGGATTTTGTGGAAAAGCATTCGCTGAGCCCCAAGGCTCCGAATGCCTATTATATTCTGGGCGAATGCCACTTTGAGCTTGGAGAGTACGGCCGGGCGCTTGAATATTTCAAAAAAAGCCTGGAGTTGGGCGGGCAGAGTGAATTTCGGGGGTACGCCCTGCATGGGATCGGCTGGACCTACTTTCAGCTGGGGCAATATCAGGAGGCGCTTGAGAGTTTCGAATCGCCCGGTGAGGAGCTCCGGGACACGCCGCTTCGGGACTCCTTTTATCTGGGACGGGCCAGGTGCCTGGGAAAGCTTGGCCGCTTTCAGGAGGCCCTGGAGTTTTGCGACCGTCTGATCCGTGAGTTTCCGGATTCGGAGTTTTTGGACGACGCCACCTTTTGGAAAGGGGAGGCCCTCTACGGTCTGGGACGTTTTGAAGAGGCGGCGGGCG
>CAZBAY010000067.1:0-1901 GCA_964489945.1 uncultured Planctomycetia bacterium | reverse complement strand
TGCCATAACCCACCACCCGGCTTTCGTCGTGGCTCGCCTCGGCGCTCGTCGCGTAGCCCAAAACCTCGACCTCGGCATTCCCGTTCAGCTTTGCCCATTCAAGCATCGTCAGCACCGCCGCGCTTCCGCAAAACTGCGCCTTTTTGCTTTGGACCGCGCCAAAAAACGCCTCGGGATCCCCTTCCTTCAAAATACCCAGCGCACCCTCATCGATCTGCCTTGCTTCGGCATCGGTGTAAAAATGGCTCATGTCCGTCGAGGCGATTACCAGCACCTTCTTCCCCGCGCTGTGTTTCAAAATGGCTTTCGCGAGCGCCGCATTTTTTTCAACGGACGGAACGCTCGTCACGATAGGCACGATCTTGAAATCCTTGAGCACCTTCTGCAAAAACGGCACGTGCACCTCGAGCGAATGCTCGGCCAGATGCGCGTCCTGAGAGAACTGAAAAGAGGGATCTTCCGCAAACAAGGCGTCCGCCATTTCGGTGTCGATCGGCACGCTTCCCAGAGGCGACTTCCACGGCCCGCCGCGCCAAATCGACGCCCCGAGAATGGGGCCGCGATGATACAAGCCGATTAAAACAACCGTGTCATAGCTCCGGCCTTCCAGCAGCTTGTAGCCAGAGGCGGCCGTTTGGCCCGAAAAAACGTAACCGGCGTGAGGAAGGATGAGCCCGAGGAGCGGTCGGGGATCCTTTGCGCGGGACGGTGCTTTGGAAAGAAAATGATCGATCTTACCGGCCAGTTCCGAGCTTTCCTCGGGATAGAATACGCCCGCGCCGAACGGTTCGCGCCCCTCCTGTTCGGCGGCAAGCGCCAGTACAGGTGTAAAAATAAGGAAAAAAAACAGCGGCCATCTATTCACTTCATCTTCCTCCGTATATAATAGTAATGAGAAGCGAGGCGCATTTCAATGAAACATTTCAAAAAAGCGTTGGAGCTGGCGTTTTTTATTCTGGGGATCGCGCTTTTCGTCTGGGTTGTCCGGTCGGTCGAGCCCGGGCGGCTCAAAATGATCCTCCCCGCCCTCGCAGGGTGGGGTTGGCTGGTCTTTGCCATTTTCCCCGCGATCTTCTGCCTCAATGTACAGGCCTGGAAATATACGTTCGCGCGCGTATGGGAGGAAAAACTCCCGTTCCTCGGCCTCTACACGTTGCGGCTGGCCGGCGAAGCCGTGAACAACATTACTCCGGTCGCCGACATCGGCGGAGAGCCCCTCAAAGTCATCATTACCTCCCGCCGTTTTGATATTCCCAAGACGATCACTTTCGCGTCGGTCGTGATCGACCGGACGGCGCTTTTCACCGGGCAAACCCTTTTCAGCGTCCTGGGCCTTGGCCTTTCTTTTTTCCTGCTTCCCCTTCCGCGCGAATGGACCGCAGTGTTCCTTCTCACCCTTTTCCTGTCGGCCGCTTTTATCGTTTTTTTCATCACCGCGCAGCGCAAAGGGCTCTTCATGACGTTCGTTCAGTGGCTCGATTTCTTTCAATTTGACCCCGACCGCTTCGAACGGTTCCAACTTTCCTTCCAAAAAGCGGACGAGGAGATCGCCTCCTTTTATGCCGAGGCCAAGAACACCTTCGGGCTGGCGGTCCTGCTCCACACGCTCGCCTGGACGCTGGGAAGTCTTGAAACCTATGTCATGTTCCAGATCCTGCAAAGCCCCATTACACTCGTGCAGGCCGTGATGCTGGAGTCCCTTCTCCAACTTGTCCGCTCTACGACATGCTTCATTCCGGCCGGCCTCGGCACGCAGGAAGCGGGGCTCGCCTTCCTCGCCCAGCTTTTGGGCTATCACCCGGCCGTCGGCGTCGCGGTAAGCCTTTTGAAGCGCATCCGCCAGCTCATCTGGACAGCGATCGGATTCGCGATCTGGTACTTCGGGCTCGGCGGCGCCGGCA
>CAZBAY010000066.1:0-4861 GCA_964489945.1 uncultured Planctomycetia bacterium | reverse complement strand
TGAAGATAGAGTCAACCGCGATCGTTCCGACCGGCTGGCCCTCTTTTTTGTTGCGGTCCGCGGGAACGTAGCCCCGGCCCTTCTGGACCTCGAGCTCCATCCGGAAAGGAACGTTCTTCGTCAGCGTCGCGATGTGAAGATCGGGATTGATGACTTCCACCGTGTCGTCGGTGACGATGTCCTTCGCGGTGATCGGCCCCTTTTCCTTTACATCAATGTGGATCGTCTTCGTCGAGCGCGTGTGCGACCGAAGAACGAGATTCTTCACGTTGAGCACGATCTCTGTGACGTCTTCCATGATCCCCGGGATCGTGCTGAACTCATGCGAAACCCCTTCGATCTTGATCGAGGTCACTGCCGCCCCTTCGAGCGAGGAAAGCAGCACTCTCCGCAGCGAGTTCCCGATCGTGACGCCATAGCCTCTTTCGAACGGCTCCGCGACAAATTTCCCGTAAGTTTCCGTCAGTGACTCGTCGTCACAATCCAGTTTCTTCGGTATTTCAAATGATCTCAGCGCAATTCCCATTGTCTATTTCTCCTCCATAATCTTATTGTTGCTAAGTAATCTTTGTTTATTTTGAATAAAGCTCGACGATCAGCTGTTCCTGGATCGGGATCTGCACGTCGGCCCGTTCCGGCATGCGCTTCACCGTGGCTTTCACGCTCTGCGGATCAAAATCCATCCACTCGACGCGCTTTTGATCCTTTGTCTCTTCGAGGATCGTCTTCACGCGCTCTTTCATCTTGTCCGTCCCGCGGAACGACACGGCATCGCCGACGCTCACCGGGAAAGACGGAATGTTCACCTGCCGGCCATTGACGTCGACGTGCCCGTGGCGGACCACCTGACGACCTTCGCTGCGCGAGCGGACGAACCCCGCGCGGTAAAGTGTATTATCAAGCCTTCTCTCAAGGGATACCAAAAGCGCCACACCGGTCACGCCTTTGGAATGCGTGGCCTTGCTGAAATAGAATTTGAACTGCCGCTCACGCACCCCGTAGATACGCTTCACCTTCTGTTTTTCACGCAGCTGAACGCCGTAGTCCGAAAGCTTCTGGCGGCCCTGCCCGTGCATACCGGGAACGTACTCCCGCTTCTCCACCGCGCACTTGGGTGTATAGCAGCGTGTCCCCTTCAAAAAAAGCTTCATTTTTTCACGCCGGCACAACCGGCAAACCGAGATAGAACCGCAGCGGGCCATGATTACACCCTCCTTCTCTTGGGCGGACGGCACCCATTATGAGGGATCGGCGTCACGTCACGGATGGAGCTGATCGACAACCCCGCCGCCTGAAGCGCCCGGATCGACGATTCGCGCCCGGAACCGGGGCCTTTCACGAAAACTTCGACCGTCTTCATTCCATGTTCCGCGGCTTTTTTGGCAGCGCTCTCCGCCGTCATCTGCGCGGCAAAAGGCGTCGACTTTTTGGAGCCGGCGAATCCGACGGATCCGCAGCTCGCCCACGCGACCACATTGCCGCCCCGGTCTGTGATCGTGACGATCGTGTTATTGAAGGTCGCGAGAATATGCGCGACGCCTTCCGATATGTTGCGGACAACCTTTTTTCTGGATTTGAATTTCTTTGCCTTAGCCACGTGGTCTGCCTATCCTCCTCATTTGCCTTATTTTTTGGGTCCTGCGGCCGCCGGGGCTGCGGGTTTACCCGCCGCGGGGGCCATTTTCTTTTGCGCGCCGATCGTCTTTTTCGGGCCTTTTCTCGTGCGGGCATTGGTCCGGGTTCTCTGTCCCCTGACGGGCAAGCCCCTCTTGTGCCTCAGGCCCCGGTAGGAACCGATATCCATCAGGCGCTTGATATTGGACGACACCTCGCGACGAAGCACGCCCTCGGTGCGGTATTCCTTCTGTATAATGGTGGCCAGTCTCGACACCTCGTCTTCAGTGAGGTTCTTCGCCCGGACATCCGGACTGATCTTGGCTTCCTGCAGGATCTTCATCGCGTTCGAGCGCCCGATCCCGTAGATGTAGCCCAGGGAAATGCAAATTTTCTTTTCTTTTGGTATATCCACTCCGACGAGTCTGGGCATAATTCTAATTCCCTCTTTAACCTTGTCTCTGTTTGTGCTTCGGATTTGAGCAGATCACTCGTACGACGCGCTTCCGCCGCACGACCTTGCAGTTGTCACAAATTTTCTTAACGCTCGCTCTGACCTTCATTGGTTAAGTCCCCTATTTCACCCGGTAAATGATCCTTCCCCGCGTTAGATCGTACGGAGAAAGTTCCAACATCACTTTGTCGCCCGGGAGGATCCGGATGAAATTCATCCGCATCTTTCCCGACACGTGCGCGAGGACTTTATGCTGATTATCGAGATCCACGCGAAACATCGCGTTGGGCAGCGCCTCCGCCACAATCCCTTCGACCTGAACCGCCTGTTCCTTTGCCATCGTTACTCCGTCACCACTTCCGGCTTCTTCTTACCGACAAAAATCGTCTGCTCAAAATGACCCGATCGTTTTCCGTCCTTCGTCACAACGGTCCAGCCGTCCGGCAAAACTTTCACTTCACAGGTGCCGGCGTTGAGCATCGGCTCGATCGCCAGCGCCATTCCCTCCACTAGCTTAGGCCCCTCTCCCGGTTTGCCGAAATTGGGTACCTGCGGCTCCTCGTGGAGACTGGCCCCGATCCCGTGACCGACGTACTGCCGGACGACCGAAAACCCTTTTCCCTCGGCATAGCTTTGCACCGCTGAGGAAATATCGGTCAGCCGGTTGCCTTCGACGGCTTTTTCGATGCCCAGCTCCATCGCGCGGCGCGTTGTGTCTATGAGGCGCCTGCTTTCCTCGTCAACCTTTCCTATCGCGAAGGTCCTCGCGGCATCGGAATAAAAACCTTCAAGCTTCACACCGACGTCAATTCCTACGATATCGCCTTCGCGCAGTGGCCGCTCTCCCGGAATCCCGTGGACCACTTCCTCGTTCACCGAGGCACAGATCGACGCCGTGTACCCGCAGTAACCTTTGAACGCGGGTTCCGCGCCCTGAGAACGGATAAATTGCTCCGCGATCTCATCGAGGCGTTTCGTCGTCACACCGGCCTTGGCTTCCCGCTCCATAAGCTTCAGAAGCTTTGAAACGATCTGCCCGGCCCGCCGCATGATCGCCAGTTCAGCCAGCGTTTTAATGTGAATGAGCTCGCCCACGGCCTTTGTCAATTGTTAACGGCCTGGGGCTTCAAAAGTTGTTTCGATTTAAAGAGAGCCATCAGCTGAACGTTCAGCTCCTTCACGTCGAGATCACCGGAAACTTCCTGCAATAAACCCTTCCGGCTGTAGTAATCAATGAGCGGCGCCGTCTGATCCTCATAGACTTTCAGGCGCTGCCGGATCGTCTCTTCCTTGTCGTCCGGCCTTTGAACCAGTTTTCCGCCGCAAGCGTCACAAATCCCCTCGACCTTCGGCTTGAAATTCTTAAGATGATAATTCTTTCCGCACTGTCCGCAGACCCGACGGCCCGTGAGCCTCATCAGAATGATCTCGAGACTCGTCTTAAAATAAAGCACGAGGTCCAGCGGCTTTTTCATCCTCTCCAGGCTCCCGTCGAGGCTTTTGGCCTGTTCGGGCGTTCTGGGGAAGCCGTCCAGGATAAAACCCTTGCCGGCGTCGCTTTTTGAAAGCCGCTCCTCAACGAGCGCGATGACGACATCATCCGGGACAAGACCGCCTTTCTCCATATAGCTTTTGGCCTGAAGCCCGAGCGGGGTCGCCGCTTTCAACGCCTCCCTCAGCATATCGCCGGTGGAAACATGCGGTGCCTGTACATCTTTAGAAAGAACCTGGGCCTGCGTGCCTTTGCCTGCGCCCGGAGGGCCCAACAGAACGATCTTCATGCCGTGCGGGTCTGCCTGCCTTTGATGCGCCCGCGTTTCATAAAACCCTCGTAGTGCCTCATCAGAAGCTGTGACTCGATCTGTTTGATCGTGTCCAAACTCACGCCGACAACGATCAGGAGCGCCGTGCCCCCGAAGAAATCGGCCACCTGGTACGGAATATGCAGCCACTTACCGATCAAGTCCGGCGAGACTGCGATGATCGCCAGAAAAATACCGCCCGGAAGCGTAATGCGATTAATGATAAAGTCAAAAAATTGCGCCGTCGGCGCGCCGGGACGCACTCCCGGAATGAATCCGCCGTACTTTTTCATGTTCTCAGCCACATCGATCGGGTTGAACGCTATCGCCGTGTAAAAATAGCTGAAGAAAATGATCAGGAACATGGTCATCACCGTGTAACCCCACGTGCCTGCGGTGAGCGCTCCAGCCACCTGTTGAATAAAACTGTTCGGCACGAATACACCGATGGTCGCCGGAAAGAGAATGATCGACTGCGCGAAAATGATCGGCATAACGCCGCCGTTATTCACCTTGAACGGAATGAATACGGACTGCCCGCCCATGACTTTTCTGCCGACGACGCGCTTGGGGTACTGGACCGGGATCTTTCGTTCGCCCTGCGTCAACAGCACCACCGCCACGATCGCCGCCACCATGATGAGAAGCATCAGCACGACCGTCAGAAGATCCATCTGCGCCTTGCCGGTTTTGCCCCCCGTCATGAGCGCCGCGATCTGCGAAACCGCGGTAGGCGCCCGGGACAAGATGCCGACCGATACGATCAGCGACATGCCGTTCCCGATGCCTTTTTCCTGGATCTGCTCGCCGAGCCACATGATAAAGGCCGACCCGGTCGTCAGCGTGATGACGGTAAGAATGCGGAATCCCCATCCGGGGAACTGGACAATCTCGAGGCCCCCGAAATGCGCTGGATTTTCAAGCCACAGCGATATAAAGAAGGACTGGATGACCGAGAGCACCACCGTGCCGTACCGCGTGTACTGGTTGA
>CAZBAY010000065.1:0-2380 GCA_964489945.1 uncultured Planctomycetia bacterium | reverse complement strand
TGGGTCTCCGAGATCATGCTTCAGCAGACGCAGGTCGAGACGGCTCTCCCCTACTTCGAGCGCTGGATGAAAACCTTCCCCTCGATCGCGTCTCTCGCCAAAGCCGATGAGAAAAAGGTACTGAAGGCCTGGGAAGGCCTCGGCTACTATTCGCGCGCGCGCAATCTCCACGAGACCGCCAAACTTATTATAAAGGAACACGGCGGGCGATTTCCTAGCGATTTCGAGACGATCCGCACGCTGAAAGGCATCGGGCCTTACACCGCCGGCGCCATCGCGAGCATCGCTTTCAATCAAGACCGGCCCATTGTGGACGGCAACGTCCTGCGCGTCCTCTCGCGCGTGTACGCGATCTCAAAACCGATCGATGTGCCGAAAAACACCGAAATTTTCTGGACGCTACAGGAAAAATTGATCCCGAAAGGAAAAGCCCGGTTCTTCAACCAGGCCCTCATGGAGCTCGGCGCACTCGTCTGTTCCAAAAGCAACCCTTCCTGCGCCATTTGCCCGATCCAAAAATTCTGCAAAGCCTACCAGAATAATGAAGTTGAAAAATACCCCGTGCGGGCCAAAAAAAAGAAGACCGTCAAGGTCGTGGCAAGCGCGCTTGTGCTGAACAAAAATGGCAAATACCTCATCCATAAACGGCCTTTGGGAAAGATCATGGGCGGGCTCTGGGAATTCCCGGAGTGGAAGCTCACACGGAATAAGGCCCTTTCTCTGAAAAAGATCGAGGCGCTCACTTTGAAAAATTTACGGGAGGATTTCGGAGATCACACCGCTGAATTAAAACCGGTTGGCAGGATCAAACGGAACTACACACACCATCTCGAAACCCTTCATGTTTTCCAAGCAGCGGCTAACGGCCTCAAACCCTCAGGGGATAGGAAGAACTGGGAATCCGCCTGGATCACTCCTCAGGAATTCTCCAAATATCCCTTCTCTTCAGCTCACGCTAAAATCGCCAAACTTCTACTGTAATTCGGGGGTTTCCACTCCGTGGGCGACCCCGATCCCTTTGTCCTCCTTTGCCTGTGGTCTTTCCGTAAATGGCGGGAACCCTCGGCACGGCGGACAAAACGTAAGTGCTAGGGAGACTGATGTTGTCCGGCGTGCCGCTTCCCTGCCATTTACGTCAAGACCACAAGCGGGCAAACGGAGTCCAAAATGGATCGGGATCGTCCCTGGAGGATGAACCCCCTTCTTTGACGCGACATTTGCGTCTTTTTCGACTGTTTATGAGTCCAAAGTAAATGGTCTGGGGAGACGCCAAAAAAGGTCGCCTGCGACCTTATGGGAGCAGGTTTGCCTTTTTTGGCGAGGGGCATCCCCACCATTTACTGAAGACGAATGGGAGAAAAAGCGCAACGGCGCGGAGAAGAAGGGGGTTCATCTGCCAGAACACGCCGCTCCCTGTAGGGGGCGTGAGCTAGTTACAGTTTTTGCAGAAGCCGAAGAGTTTGAGGCTGTGGTAGACGACCTTGAAGGACTGCTTTTTGGCTTCTGAGTCCTGGAGTTTTTCGATGTGGGCGTTCTCGAATTCGATGATCTTGCCGCATTTGATGCAGACAAAGTGGTCGTGGTGTTTGCGGCCCTGCGCGCGTTCGTAAACTTTGTGTCCTCCCCCGAAATCCTGCTCCTCAAGGACTCCACCCTCCTTTAAAAGGACGAGGGTGCGGTAAACAGTGGCCTTGGAGATCGTCCGATCGGCTTTTTTGGAGAAGTCCAAAAGCTCGTCGGCGGAAAAATGGCCCTTGGCCTGTGTCGCCTCGCGCAGGATCGTGCGCCGCTGGCTCGTGAGCTTGAGGTCTTTTTTTTCGAGATACTTGGTGAACGTCTCTTCGGCTTCCCGGATCATTTGATCCTCGCCAGAAGCTCCTGATTGGTGGGGAATTTCTCAAGCCAGCCGACAAGGGTTTTCGCGGCCTCAACGGTGCCGAGCCCCGCAAGGGCGCGGCGGAGTTTTTTCACTTTTTCGAGTTCTTCAGCGCCGACGAGGAGCTCTTCTTTTCGCGTGGCGGTTTTGGCGATGTCGATAGCCGGATAGATCCGGTGCCCCGCGATCTCACGTGAGAGCACGATCTCCATATTGCCCGTGCCCTTGAATTCCTGAAAAATAAACTCGTCCATGCGACTGCCGGTATCAATAAGAGCCGTAGCCATAATCGTCAGGCTGCCGCTCTCTTCGGCCTTTCGAGCCGCGCCAAAAATTCGTTTTGGTTTTTCCATGGCTCTGGCATCCAAGCCTCCGGAAAGAGTTTTGCCGCTGGAACCCACGTAGTTATTAAAAGCTCTTCCTAAGCGTGTAATCGAATCTAAAAAGATAATGACATCTTCGCCAAATTCCACGAGCCTTTTGGCTTTTTCAGAAACCAGTTGG
>CAZBAY010000064.1:0-3406 GCA_964489945.1 uncultured Planctomycetia bacterium | reverse complement strand
GACAATGGACTGGGGGAAGACGCGACGCTGAAAGGCGTGACGATCAAAATTTCTGGCTGTACGAATTCCTGCGGCCAGCACCACATCGCGAATCTGGGTTTCCACGGCTCGTCCAAGGTGATCGACGGAAAGTCAGTGCCTCACTATCAGCTGATGGTCGGCGGCTACACGGATATTAAGGGAGTGGCCGTCTTCGGAAAGCGCATCGCACAGATCCCCGCCAAGCGCACGCCCGAGGCGACGAAGGCCATTTTGGAAGCGTTCAAAAAGGAAAAAGGCGCCCATGAGACGTTCGTGCAGTGGGCGGAGCGGATCGGCGTCCCACGCCTGAAGGAGATCGCGGTGCCCTTCGTGACGGTACCTTCTTTCGACGATGATCCTTTGATGTATGAAGATCTGGGTGACCCCGGGAAACCTTTCAAGTTAGAAATAGGCAAAGGCGAGTGCGCAGCCTAACTTTTTCTCCAGAACCTGTCGTAAAGCTCGAAAATTATTTCAGGGATCCGTTCGATAACGCTGTCGCGACGGCCCGCACCTGTTATTCCCCGCGTGTCATCACGTCCGAAGACGTTTCCAAGGATGAAAAATCCCGCGAGCGGCGCGACCAGATCGCCGATTCGATCTACAAGGCGGGGCACCACACGACGATCCAACATTCCACATTCCAGTTCATCCTGGACCGGGTCTCGAGGCAGTTCATCTGGTCATTCCTCCACAGCCATCCTTTTTATAATTCCGAGCAGGTGAGCCAGCGCTACGTCCACGTGGCGCCTGAAAATTTTACGATGCCGCCGCTGGAGAGCGACCGGGCGTTCGAGATCTACGTTTCGACGATCCAGCTCCAGATGCAGGCGTATGAGAAATTGATGGCCATTTTGGAACCTGTCGTCCGGTCCCAGTACGCGCGCATTTTCCCGAACCGCGACCCTGAGCTCAAAAAATGGAAAAGCGCGCTTCAAAAGCGCGGCCAGGAAGTGGCGCGCTACGTTCTGCCGGTGGCGACGCACGCGCATCTTTACCACACGGTGAGCGGCTTGACGCTCCACCGGTATCACAAACTTTGTGACCAGTTCGATACGCCGTTCGAGCAGAAGATCGTGGTCCAGAAAATGGTCGACGCGGTGAGCGAGGTCGATCCGCTCTTTTTCCGGCACATCGAGGACACGATGCCTCTGGAGCAGACACCCGAGTATGTTTTTTTCGCGGCGAGGTCCCTGACGGAAAACGTGGACGGCCGAGAGGCTTTTTTAAAAGAGTTTGACGGTGGGCTCGGGGGCCTCACCTCTAAACTCGTTGATTATAAAGCGAACGGCCAGAAGTGCATGGCCCAGGCGGTGAGGGTGGTATTGGGCCTGACGGAGGAACGTCTCACCGATGCCGAGGCGATCGACCTGGTCCTTAATCCGGCGAAAAATCCTTTATTCGCGGAGGCCCTCAATCTGACGACGATGGGAAAACTGACCCGCACGATGGGGCACCCCCATTTCACCTTTCAAAAGAAATTGAGCCATACGGCGGATTCCCAGGACCAGCGCCACCGGATGACGCCGGCTTCCCGGCCTGTGTTGCACCGCCATTTTGTGCCGGGGAAGCCCGATTTTATCGTTCCCGCTCTGGTCCAAGTTTCGCAGGAAGCTCTCGATTTTTACCGCAGTACGATGGCCTCCGTGTGGGAGGGGATGACGGCGCTTCTCAACGAGGGCGTGAAAGAGGAATTTGTCATGTACCTCCTGCCGAACGCGTTCCCGATCCGGTTCCTCGAGTCAGGCGACCTCCTGAACCAGCATCACAAATGGACCAAGCGCCTCTGCTACACGGCCCAGGAGGAGATCTGGAATATGTGCCGGGACGAGGTGGCGCAGGTTTCCAGGCTTTTCCCCGAGCTCGGCAAATACATGCTGCCGCCCTGCGGTGTCCGGAATCTCTCGGGGGTTCGTCCTATTTGCCCCGAGGGAGAGCGGTTTTGCGGGGTGCCTGTCTGGAAACTGGCCTCCGTCGAGCAATATGAGAGGGTGATCTGACCCCGTCCCAAGACCGGGTTGACAGGATTTTGGCGATCTGTGATATAATCGAAACAGAATATTTGATTAAACCAAGTCGCGGTCTGTTGCGTCTAAGCTTATAGAAAAGAGGGAGATCCTGATGAACGTGTTGAAAGGCATCGTTACCTTATCCATCATTTTAGGGTTAGCGGGTTTTACACAGGCGGCGCAGGCCGGCGGGCAGGACTATTCCGGCCAGGAAGACCCGAATAAAAAGATCTTGAAACAGGGACTTTTGGGCGCGGGTACGGGTGCCATCGCGGCCGGCGCATCCGGCGGGAATGCCGGACAAGGCGCTTTGATCGGCGCGGGCACGAACGTAATAGGCGGAGCGCTTCTGGACACGATCACCGCTTCTCCCAAGCCTCAGCCCCAGCCGATGTACGTTCAGCAGGCCCCCCCTCCACCGCAGTATGCCCAGTCCTCCTATCCTGTGCAGACCCAGCCCCAGCCCTATCGGGTCGAGCAGCAGCCCGTCTATGTCCAGCAACAGCCGGTTTATTACCAACAGCCTCCCCAGGAGGATCAGACGAAGAAGATCCTCAAACAGGGTTTATTGGGAGCGGGCACCGGCGCCATCGCGGCCAGCGCTTCCGGCGGCAAGGCCGGCAAGGGCGCTTTGATCGGCGCGGGCACGAACATCATCGGGAGCGCGCTTTTAGACGCGATCTCGGGGCCGTCACAGCCACAACCCCAGCCGCAGCCGTATTATCAGCAGCAGCCTTATCCGGCTCAACAACAGCCGTATTACGCCAGCGGACCCCAGCCCCAGAAAAAGATCATCCGCAAATATGATTCCGACGGCAACGTGATCTCGGAAGAAGAGGTTTGGGTTTAAAGAGTTTTTGATCTACCTCGATAATCACGCCACCACTCTTGTCGATCCGCGGGTCCTCCGCGCGATGATGCCTTATTTTAAGGAAAAATTTGGAAATGCGGCGAGCCGCACGCACGCTTTTGGCCGAGAGGCGGCGAGGGCGGTGGAAAAGGCCAGGGCGCAGGTCGCCCGTCTTATCGGCGCTGACGCGCGGGAAATTATTTTTACGAGCGGCGCGACCGAGTCCAACAATCTCGCGATCAAGGGCGTGGCCGAAGCGCGCCGGAAGCGGGGCCGCCACATTATTGCCGTGGCGACAGAGCACAAATCCGTTCTCGACCCCTGCAAAAGGCTTTCATTTTCCGGTTTTCAAATCACCGTCCTTCCGGTCAGCCCCGATGGCTTGCTGGATATTCAGCGCCTGAAGAAAGCCATTCGGCGGGGCACCATTCTTATTTCCGTAATGCTCGCCAATAACGAGATCGGTGTCATCCAGCCGGTTGCCCAAATAGCCCGGATCGCGAAGTCGAAGGGAATTCTTTTTCAT
>CAZBAY010000063.1:0-2405 GCA_964489945.1 uncultured Planctomycetia bacterium | reverse complement strand
TTCAGGATCCAATTAGGATTGAGCCACCAGTCGACGCCTCCGCCCAGCTTTAACGCAAACCCCGCGTCCACGTCGACGTCCACTCCCGCCGCCTCGAGATTCGGGCTCTCCTTAAAATCCCAGAAAACCACGCCGAGGCCGATGATCGCGTAAGGAACGAACGCCTGATCGGGATTAGGAATGCGGATGATGATATCGCCCATCAAAGGCGTGCCGGTAAGCTCGCCGAGATCTTCGGTCCCGAAAAAGGCGTCGTCCCTGGAGTCTGTTTCCATCCAGCCCACCTCAACGCCGAGCGCGATCCATTGGTGCACGCCATAGGCAAAGGTGCCTCCGACATATACCGTGTTGTCCATCTCATCATTCGCCGGTATGACCCCGGAAACATTAAAACCGGCGTCCCATAGTCCTACGCGGTCAGGCGCCGCGTAAGCAAACGACGTCATAGAAACAGCGAGCAATATCAGTACGAGCGTTTTTTTGAGCATTCCGTCCTCCTTGGGTAATTTTTTTCATTATAGAACTTTCAAAACAATTTAGCCAAGGAATTGTTTCAATGAGCCGCGCTTAAAATAAATTACTTTTGTTCACTCACGCTTGACTCTCCCCCCGCCTTCTTAAGAACATTTTAATTTGAATATTTATCAAAACCGGTATAAACTTAAGCTCTCTTAAGGAAAATTCGATGAAGGGTCTTGGAAAAAGAATTCAAACGCTTCGTAAAGAAAAGCAGCTGACGCTGGTCGATGTCGCTCTGAGAACGGGCATTGATCAGGCCACGCTGAGCCGCATTGAAAACGGCAAAATGACCGGGACGCTTCATTCCCACATGAAGATCGCGGACGTCCTGCAGATCCCCTTGCCTTCCCTTTATGAGAATATTCTGTCTGAGGTGGATAAAGCTCAGGAACGGACCGCGCGGGAAAAGGTCGAGACGTTCTCTCACTCCACCGGGGCTCAGGCGGAGCTCCTGGCCACCGGCATTCTCCGCAAGAAAATGCTTCCGACCATTTTGAAATTAAAAGCAAAGGGAAGCACCGCCGAGGAAATCTATGCGGCTCAGTCCGAACGTTTTCTGTACGTGCTAAAAGGCGCCGTTGAGGTCACCCTTGCGGCTGACAAGCAGCTCTTAAAGGAAGGACAAAGTCTTTATTTTGACGCGTCAAAACCCCACCACCTCAGGAACGTAGACCGTTCCGAATCCCGGTGTTTGTCTGTCCTGACACCACCTTCACTTTAAAACAACAATTAAGTTTAAGCGGCTTGCGCGAGGTGGGAAGAACGCTCGAGAAGGTCGAGCCATTCCTTGCGGGAATTGAGGAAATCCTGCCGGGCTTCCGCGATCTGATGGGCCTTCTGCCTCATAAGCTCCATCGAATCGCGTGTGGCTTTTCGGTACATCTGCTGATACTCCTGGGCGCGCGTCTCCCACACCCTGAGCTTCGCGTTCAGCGAAGCGTAAAATTCGTTTAAACGTAATTCGACCTGCTGGGCCGCGGGCTCTTTCTCCTGGTTTAACTGCAGGATAAACCGCTGGTGCTCTGTTTCCGTGCGCGCCGCAAGGATCTTGACCTCAGGCGTCTGGTTCAGATCCCAGGCTAAACCGAAGAAATTTAAAAACTTGACCATCCATTTGGTCGGATCCCAGTGATACCAGCGCACGCCGTTGCGGAAGTCCGACGGAAAACGGTGATGGTAGCTGTGATATCCCTCCCCGTGTGTCAGGAGCGCGCAGATCCAGGAATCGCGCGCGGACTCATCGAGGCTATAGGTGGCCTTGCCGAGCATGTGGCAGGCTGAATTGATCAAAAAGATGGACTGGTGAATGAAGAAAAGCCGCCCGCACACGCCCATGAAAAAAGCTCCCCAGAAACTCCCGGCGGCTAAACCCACCGCGAGCGGCAACGCGATACCGGCCGTGATCGCCCAAAGGGCGTAATGATCGTGCTGATGCTTGATGAATTTGTTGGCTGAAAGGTCTTTGACGTTGTCAAAATCGATGATCTTATTTTTCCGGTTCAGAAACCAGCCCATATGGGCATGCCAAAAACCTTCTTTGATGTTGTAGGGGTCATCCTCGGTGTCCGTATACTTATGGTGGATGCGGTGGCCCGAGGCCCAATTGAGGACCGAGCCTCCGAAGGTGGCCGCGCCAAAAAAGAGGTTGAGGAAAACAACGATGGGATGCGCTTTAAACGCGCGGTGGGCAAAAAGACGGTGATAGCCGAAAGTCGTGCTCATCATCGTCGCCACGGCCATGAAAATAAAGATGGCCCAGTCGACCTTTTTCAGGCCGACGAAATGCGCATAAAGCGGCGCGCCCACGAGCGCCAAAAGGGTCGTGATCCCGAAGAATAAGATATTCTTCCAAACTAACTTTTTACCAACACTAACACTATCCATAG
>CAZBAY010000062.1:0-6840 GCA_964489945.1 uncultured Planctomycetia bacterium | reverse complement strand
TTCTCCTTCCAAAGATCTGAGATAGGTCGTCTTCTCGCCTGTAGGCTTGCCCTGGTCAGGCCCTTTCCAGTGAAAGACATCGAACTGCTGGTCCAGCCGCGCGAGCGCCCGCTCGATCTGGTAATGACGCGCTTCCAGGATCTTTAAATTGGCCGTGAGGTCCGCCTTGAAGGCCTCCTCTTCTGTCCGCTGGATCTCTTCGTAGAGCGCTTTCGCCGCGTCCAAAATGTTCAGTGCGTTGATGAGATCGCCCGCCGTCGCCAGTTCGTCCGCCCGCCGCATGTGCGAATTGGCCTCGGTGAAGCGCTTGAAATTTTCGCTCTGCAGAGCGGGCAGCGTCGCGAGAAGCGCGGGCTGGTTGTGCCGGACCGCCTGGAGCTCTTCCTCGCCTTTGACGAACGTGCCGAACTTGGACTTTTTGTCATTGAGATAAATGGCGCCGTCGGGCCTGATCTCGATCTCGGCGTGCTTGGGCGAAACGTGCTGGTTTCCGGAGATGACGACATGGTTCGTCGGTGAGCTTCCGATCGTGATCAGCGTGGGAATATCCTTCTGACTGAAACTGACGTAGGGTGTCGTCGGGAGCTTGGGATTAATGATCGTCAGTGTCTCCCCGTCGTAGGCCACCGTGAGGGGAACCTGGCCGGCCAGGTTGAATCTCGCCACCTCAGCCATACGCGCGCCATCCGGGGCCTCCGGCTTTTTCACCGCTACCACCACGCGGTTCGAAGAATTGCGAAGATACGCCTCCGGATAGACCAGCCATTGCGGGTAGATCACGTAGAGCTCTTTATCATCAACGGCGTATTTGCGGGTCCTTAACAGATGGTGCCCCTCGTCGTCCCGGATCTTTTCGAGCTCCTTCAGCTGCGCGACCGTCTCCGGCAGGTCTTCGACGACTAGGACGGCTTCGTTCGAGCTTTCACGTTCGAACGTCTTGTAAAAAACCTCATGCAGGGCATAAACAAGATGAATGCGCCGGATCAGGCCGGCTTGCGGCGGCGTCAACTTACCCTCCCGGATCAGCTTGAACAAGAGCTTTCTCACCTTCATTTTGGCCGTGCGCGACAATGCGTGTTTCTTGGTGCTGTCCGCGTCGTTCACGGTCCATCCGGTCTGGAGCAGATCGACCGGTGGCTGTCCTGCGGTCCGATCATAAAGAACGACCCCGTCCGCCGTAGGGGCATCCACCGGCTGGCCTTTTACGTCGATCCACTCCGGTTTTTTGAAAACATTTTTCTCCTCTTTCAATCCTTCCATGCCGATCTCGAAGAAAATATTCTCAAAACGGGACCGGTATCTTTCAAGGTCTTCCGCGCCGATCCCTTCCACAAAGATCTGCAGACCGTCCACGTCAGATCCGGGCGTCCACAACGCGTCAATGAATGAGCTTTGGGCGGCCGCAATGCCGACGACGCGCCCGTTCTTCCCGTGCAGTTTTTGGTCCTTGTCGACGAACAGGATCATTTGGGTCAGAACACGCCTTAAGTGATTCGTGTCATCCAGCTCGATCTCGACCATCTTGAGATCCGCGAGCTCTTTCGCGGCATCCATTTCCGCAAGCGATTCCGCGGCCTGGCCCGAAAGGAACGCGTTCGGATGGTCCGTGCTCCTTTGGTTCGCTTTTGTCAGGATCCTGCGTGTCGTGTCAGAACGCAGCGGAGGATGCCGTTTCCCGATGGCTGAAAGTGCGCGCAGCGCGCGGAGCCTCACTTCAAGCGGTTCGCCGGCTCGGACGATCAAGTCAGAAATGGCATCAAGGATCGCGCGGTCCCGCTCGTTATCCGGGTCAAATTTCACGAAAGCATCGATCGTGACAAGATATGCGTTCTTGAGATCGTCGGGTCCGGAACGCAGCGTTTCCAACATCGCCCCTCGGAATTCATCGTCGCTGATGCTGGACCTGAAAAGAAATTCGGGGTGGCCCGCAACCGCGTGGATAAAGCGCTCGTCGGCGAGCCTTGCGTCAGCCATACGCGCGCCTGCTCTGTCGCGCGGCGACAGGATGTCGAGGAAGATCTGCGCGATCTCCGGCTCGAATTTTGCGCTCTGGGGCACGTTTATCGATTCCCTCAGCTGATGGACCACGGCCTTGACCGGCTGAGGTTCGGGCTGATAAGGGCGCACGGCGAGCATCGCGTCCACCGAATCAGCGGCATGAAGGATCGCGGAATCCAAAGTGATCTGCGCGCTCGTCAGATGATTGGGATAGCCCGAGCCGTCCGGCTGTTCATGATAGGCCGCGATCGTCTGAAGCACTCTTTTTTTGGAAACCCCGGCCTCTGAAAATACCTCACCGGGTACGGCGCCGATGATCTCCAGGCTGTGGATAATGTGTCCCTCCATGACAGTCCGCTCTTCCGGTGTTAGTTCGGCGTTTTTTCCGAGGATCTCCGCGGGCGCGTTCACTTTGCCGGTGTCATGCAGATAGGCCGCCACGTAGAGATTGCGGAGGCGCTTGGGGCCCCACCCTTTCTTCATGCCCGCGAGTAGGGAGTAGAACGCCGTATTTTCGTGATTTTCTCTCACCCACTCAGGCAGTTGGTCGAACGCGGATTTGAGTGTGTGGCTCCTTTCATCCATCAGGATCTTCCGGGTGACTTCCCCATTTTCCTGTATCGCGATCGCCGCTTTGAGGATCCCGGCCGCCTGTCCCGTGGGGCCCTTTGATTCGAAAAACGCCGCGAGCGTCATCGCCTGGTGTGTGGTTTCTATCGCGTCGAGAAGCGGTTTGAGCCGTGTCATGACCCGCTTCCGCTCTTCCAAAAAGGTATCATCGTCCCCTGGGATCGTTTTCATTGGCATCGCCTCAACGATCTCCAAAGCCTTTCTCAACTGCCCGGCCTTGAAGGTCTCGACAAGCCCCCGGATAAAATAATCATCGCGGAGGCGCAGGAGAACATTCTGCGCCGTATTCCCCAGGACCGCTTCCAGAGACTTAAACCACTCTTCATCCTTTACGGCAGACTCCATATTGACAATATAGCTGGCGAGGAGACGCCGCATCGTGACGCGCCGGATCTGTTCCTTGATCCGTACGTTCACTCCTTGCTCCGCCAGCTCCCGCGACAAGGCGAAAAGCTCCTCCTTTTCGTAAGGGTGGACCCACTCTGCGATGTCCTCGATATCGTGCTGGCCGTTCAGGAAAGCGCTGATATCTTTTACCGCCCGCATCAACTTCGTAAGGTCGAAGTAAGCAGGAGGAATGCCTGAAGGATCATTAAAATAAGCGACCGCCACGTCAACCCGGGAATCCTCCGCCGTCCGAACATATTTTTCGTTGAAGTCAAGGCCCGTCAGATCTATGAACGTGTCGTTTAAAATTTCCATGCCTTCCGCGTACGATCTCAATTCCTGGAAATATAGATCAGATTTTTTGAAATCGTGGCGGCCGTAATAAAGGCAAAGGAGGGCCGCGCCGCGCGCGGGATGATCGTGCGCGTTCATATGGTACAGCGCGCTCATATCCTCTTCAGACGCCGTCCACATCCGTCCGGCCAGCTCATTCCGTTCGTTACGGATCGTCCGGGCTTCCGACACGAGCGCCCCTGCCTGAATGGAAAATCCATCGGCGAAGGAGGCCCAGACCTGTCTGGATCTCTGGGTCAGCCCCCGTCCGAGAAAGATCTCCATCGGATTTTTGACGTGTGCCCTTTCAAGGTAAAGGAGGAAGGCCAGCGCGAAGGTCCGGGCATCCTCGCGAAGAACGGCCAGCGGTTCCTCCCGCGAGATAAGTGAAGTCACAATATTCCTGACCTCACCGGGATCGGAAACCAGTGTCGATGGCGAAACCTTGCTTTCCTTGCCTTTCCTGACCAGTTCCTCAAAAACGCGGGCAAATAGCCCGTTCAGCGCGGAGGACACTTCCGGAGAAAACTCCGCGAGACGGGCGCCCTGGTCCTGCCCGTCAAGATACGACGTCCTGTCCACGATCTCCGGGGCCGGAGCGAAAGGAACTTCTCTCACGAGAGCAAAAACAGACTTGAGAGGTTTCTGCAAGCCTGCGGCCACTTGCTGTTTTCTGAATATGGCTTGGATAAGCGCGGGATTTCTCTCGATCTCTTTCGCGGTGATCTCATTCGCCCAGACATTTGCCCGGAGATCCAGCACATCCCGGTAACGCTCGCCTTCCCGTTCGACCTTTTCGGCGCTCCAATCCCCGCGCACATCCCATTTCCCGCTCTCGGAGGACCGGTAAAGCACTTTACCGTCGCTGTTGATGGCCGCGTTTGGATAAAGAGGTTTTTCGGCCCCTTCCGGCATAAGATAGACGGGCATGCGGACGGTGGGGCCGGGGTCCTTGGCGCTTTCTCCGTTCTGAGGGATCTTCATCGTGATCTCGACCGGCAAATCTCCGGCCAACCGCTTCAGCACCGCCCGAAGGCCGGAAACGAGGGAAGCGATCGCCCGATCGCTCCGGTCATCCGTTCTCTCCACGAAAGCCTGCGCCGCCTTTTTGAACTCGATCAGGATCTTGCTGGTCATCGTATCTTTGCGGTCCGGCCGGTGTTTCTTATTGAAATCGTAGAAATTCTTGAGGTCGAGCGCGACGGAGTGGAAGCTCCTATTCTCGCCGGGGATCAGGATGCCGTATTCATCACCCGCCGCGTGCCGGAAAACCTTCGCTTTCGTCTGGACCAACGAAAGAAGCGAGCTGACCCTCTCCAGCTGTTTCTCGCTCAGGTCCTCGCGAAGCCTAAGTTTGCTCAGCTCGGCATGCATCAATTCCCGCACCCCCTGCGCATCCGCTTTCATTTCCTCGTCCATCAGGGCGTGCGTATAAACGTCCTCGAGCCTTGAGTCGTGGTAAGTGAGCTCCACCGCCTCGAGCCACGCGAACAGATATTCATAGAAATTCCGGTTCAGCACATTGCGCACATAATCTTTCAAAAAGCGCAAGCTCTCGGAACTCTGTTTCTCGCTTTCGAGAGAGTTTTTTGCCCCGAGCAGCGTCGTCACAAGTGTGATCCGCCGATTTTCCGAGAGCTTCACGCGGTTTAGCGGACGCGGCAATCGTCCGGTATGGTAGGTATGAAGCGGGATGGCTTTGAGAAGCCCGTCGCGGAGACGCAGATAATATTCCGCCATCACCTGATCGAGTTCTTCGGAGCTTTTGCCCTGGGCGGCGATCTCCTTGACGGCCTCCTCCCGGATCGAGGTCCGCGCTTCCTTGTCGGAGATCACGCGGATCTGCCCCGTATCGGTCGGCGTCACGCGCAGGACGATCTGCCGGAGGATCTCGTTCTTCAGCTTGGGCACTTCCGCCACTTCGAGGCGCTGATAGAGTTTGAAATAAAAATCCTCGACCAAAAGCTCCGCGTAGTAGGAGGCCACGCCGCGTACCGAGACTTCTTTGCCGGCAAAAAATGAGATCCGCCCGGAAATCTCCCTTTTCTCCTCCTCGATGAAAGTCTCCGTATTCTTCATTTTTGAACGGTAATACGTGGCCGCGTAAGCGACCACGACCCTGCGGAACATCAGGTAATGGTCATAAGCGGACGAGTAAATGTTCTTTCGGGCCGCCGGCCATCTTTCCACATCCTGGTCCTTTGCGAATTGGGCGATGACGCCCGGATCGAGGAATTTCTTGAGCGCCTCGCGGAAATTGCCGAAGATCACCTTGTCATAATCTTTCATGAACGGGAGAACGGCCTCCAGCCGGTCGATATCCACGATGAGCCGCTCCAGGTCCTCCCGCGAATAGCTGTCAAAAGCCCCGTCTTCGAGCTTCCGCTGGACCTCCGGTGAAAGGATGTGCATCGGGTCCTGCGTCGGCACCGTGTCCTTAAGCTGCAGTTTTCCGAACGAACCATAGATCTGCGAGGGAATGTTCGTCGCGCTTGCAGGGTCAAGCAGGATCCCTTCAAGCTCCTCCCCGTACGCCGAAACGGCCGCATCGCCGATACCCAGGCCGCGTAACCCCGCGTAAGCGGTCTTGAGCTCCCGGATCACGTCATGCATGGCTTCGACGACCTGCTCGCGCAGGCCGCGCCTCATCCACCCGAGCGAAGGATTTAAAAGATAGCTTCGGGAGCCGTGGTAAGAGACCGACGAATAGTTGAGCGCGCCCTGGGCGCGTATCCGGTTGATGAGCTTCGCGCGGAAAAGGTCCGCGAGGCCCGGAAGATTGAGCTTCGAACCAAGATCGTTCAAGAACATGAACGGGAGGGACAGCATGCCGCCGTCCGTTTCACCGCTCTCCACGAGCTCGTGGACCTGTTGTTCGACGATCGCGGACACGTTCGTGTACTGCTTGGCCAAAAGCTCCTTGTAGAGGTCCGCCCTGTCCTCCTTCACCTCCCTCACGAACCCTTCGACCTTGACCCTGAACTCTCCGGCTTCCGTCGCGGACAACGTCCCCGTCTTTTTCACGATCGCGTCGGCGAACGCCAGGTATTCCCTGATAAAATTCACATTGAGTGTGTAGATCGTCGACAGGTCGTGCGCGTACGTGCGCGGGGCCTCATCCGCCATGCGCGCCCCTGAGCGCCAGATGACGGCCGTCCGGTTATCACGCGTGCGAAGGCCGTCGACGAGTTTTCGCGCCGTATCCAGGCTAAGAAGCGCTTCCATCGCGTCCTCTACCGGGACGCCGTCGCTTGCGATCACGATCGAGCTGATGCCGCGTTTGACATCGAAGGCCCTCACGACCGGGGTCCTGTCAAGAAAAGGAAGATCAAAATCACCGAGACTGCGCGATGACTGGAACAGCACTCCTTCGTAGCCGAGGTAACTAGGCTCATTAGGGTCCTCGTAAACGATCTTGCCGAGGTCGCGCGCGCGGTCCTTAACGATCTCGCGCTCTTTGTTCAATTCCTTGCCCGAGGCGTCTTTGGCGCT
>CAZBAY010000061.1:0-11887 GCA_964489945.1 uncultured Planctomycetia bacterium | reverse complement strand
GACATCGTGTTCGTTAAGAACATGACAGAAAAAGCATGGAATGAGATAGCCGGTCAACAGGGTGGCCTCGAAAAGCGCGTGTCCGGCGTTGAGATAGATATGGAAATTGGGCGGGTTGGCGTCGGTTATGCCGTGAAATTGACTGGTCTCGCAAAAACCGCCCCCTATGCCGAAGCCCTGAAGATCACGGAAGGCCGGCTCGCCGAAAGCAAAAAAATGGAAGCCGAAGGACGCCAGGTCGTCACGGCCGAGTTGTGGAACGCGGCGACGCAAAAGTACGAGAGGCGCGTTTTTGAAGCGCGTCAGCCGGCTGGCGTCCCGGTGATGGAGTATCCGTTCCCCTCCGAAAGCGAGAATCCCGAAGACAGTGAAGGCTATGTGGCGGAAATCATGGCGCTTGCGCGCCCGCTAGGCGTTTTGTCAGTGCTCGGAGCGGACGAGCATGCCGATGGATGGATGAAGGGTAAAAAAGTCAGGCATCTGGGAGGCGGCGGATTTGGCGACGCTTATAAAGTTTGGGTCCGTATGAAGGAAGACGGCAGGATCGTGACGAAGCCGATCGTGGTGAAAATGGTCGGCGGCGAAATGGGCAGAGCCATCGGGATAAAGGATGAGGATGTCTCCGTCAATCTTGAGAATGACGCGAAGAATTTGGCGATCGTTTCGCGCGCTAAACTGCCGAATATGCCCAAGATCTACGGGGAAGTGCGGGCTCCCGAGCTTGGCTATGAGAACGCGGATAACGAAGAGTTCAGCGGCAAAAAGCGGCTGGCAGCGATCGTGATGGATTTTGTGGAGGGCCGGGCCGTCAACATTGCCGTTCAAAACGCAAGAGCCTCCGGTAACGAAAACGAGGCCGCTCGTATCGCGGAAAAACTTCACGCTTTGCTCAAAAGTTTTGAGGCGCCAGGCGTCGAATTGAAGATGTGGGATGCCAATCCCGATAATTTCAGGGTCGTCGGGGAGGGCGCGGATTTAAAAATTGTTCCCATTGATTTCGGGTCCTACCGGCCCCTCGCAGGGGCCGCCGTCTCCACATCTCTGGAATCGGTCGTCAAGGTGTTGACGGGCGTCGAAGTAGGAGCCTTGGCAGGCGGCTCGCGGATGGCGGCCGTAGTTCCTGCGGCCGAGCGGAGCCTTGAGCCGCGCGAAATCGAGGAGATCTTGAGCGAGGTCGAACAAAAAGACGGCGCGGTCGACGAAACGCTTGTCCGGGCCATTCTCTCCAAGATACGGATCGCGGATGCGGTCAAGGATGATCAAGAAGCGTGGAGGAGAGATATCATCAAAGCACTCGTGGTGAGACAAAGGGATGAGACGGGGGGGCTCAAGGCCTTCCCGAATATTCTGCATGTGATAAACGCGATCGACAAAACGCACGATCTCGACTCGCTTGCCACGATCCTGATCAAGGCGGGAACGGGCACGGTCGCCGTCGAACATTTGGGAGAGGGGTCTAACCGGTACGTTGATCGCGTCGGCCTTATTTTTGCGAAGGACGGCCGGTCTAACGAGTATTATTTTACGGCAAGCGTCAATAAATATGTCCAGGAGCGCACCGAATCGACCTACCGCGAGTACTCCGAGCTGAAGAACGCCGATTCTCCCTCGGTCCAGCGTGTGTTCGGAATGGTGGAAAATATCGACAATGATCCCGACAGGGACGCTCCGAACGCGCAGGCCAGACCCGTGATCTTCAAGGAATTCGTTCCCGGGATGGATTATAAAACATTAGCCCAAACGCTTCGAGAATCGATAGCCAACCAGTCATCGCCCGAGGCGCGAGAGCGCGTGAATGCGGTCCTGATCGAATCCGCGCGCGCGCTTGGCAAAGCGCTGGGTACTCACTATAACAGGCTCGAAGGTATACCGAATGACAAACATGACGGGAATTTCGTGTTCAGCGTGGGTAGAAAAGAGCTCGCGCGCCTTTTGGCGGAGGGACGATCCTCCTCGGGCCTGGCGGCTTCGGAGTTTCTGAAGGATGCCTACGCGAAGAACATCGATTTCGAATTCGGCACTTTTGAGCAGGTCCGCTACGCGCGGCTAAAAGGCAGGCTTATCGGCATCGTTTATCAGGGGAACTATTACGGGACAAAGGGAAACCGCACGGACGATTATTACAATGAAATGGGAAACCGCCTCGTTGAAGTGGCGGAATGGCTCGTAGACAACGCGGAGGAAGTGCAGGCCGAGAATGCGCCTCAGATGGAAATTCTTGACGCATTCTTTGAAGCGTTCACTCGCGAGGCGCAAGCGGGATTAGATACCGTTCAGGCCCAAGCTGACCTGGCGAAGCTTCTCGGCCTTCCTGTACCGCCCGGTAGCCGCAGGTTGTCCAGGCCCGCTGTGCAGTACGCGAAAAATCTTGCCGAGAACTTGCTGAAGGATGCTGCCGCGAAGGGAGCCGGTACGGGCGCGCGGATGGGGGCCAAGTCTGCCGAGGCCGGCAGCAGGGAGGAATTGCTTTTAGAGATCGAACAGCTTGGGGTTTCCCGACCGGAAAAGGATTATCTTCAAGCCCGCCTGCAAGACCGTGAAGGAAGGCACCGCTTCCACCTGTCGCCTGAGGGCGAAAAGGACGGTTTCGTGATGGCCTCTCGAGTAGTAGAGCCCATTGCGGGAAAAAATGAAATCTTGCCCCTTCTCATCAGTCATCTCTCTGGGAAGACAGAGGCTGTGCAGATCGGGCTTTTGCACACGTTGGCCGCTGAGGCGGCCAGAGAGGATGGGCCTCCGGCGATCCGCTGGAAAATACAGAATACCAATACGCCGCAAACGGAGCTTGCCACAAAGCTCGGCTTCGGGGTGTTTCGCTCCGTCGACGACTCTACGATCTACGAGATCGATCCCACCGTTCTCCGCGACTGGTTTCTCTCACAGGTCCGGATCCGCACATCCAAGACGGGAGAGCCGGTATTTTACGATAACTCAGGGACCGATAACTCAGGGACATTAATATCTGAGCAGATTGGTGAAGGGGGTGTTGCGGTCATTTATCGGGTCGAGGTCGCGGGGAGAGAGTACGCTTATCGTCTTCCCAGGAATAAATTGCCGGACGATCCGAATAAGTTGGTAGTGGAGCTCGCGGCGTTTTATGGGGAAGGACGGCTTCTCGACAAAATACACGCGGCCGGTGAGCGGACTGACTTTCCGCTGAATGTTCGGGCACCGGAAGATCTCGTTGACGATCTTCGGGATTACGCGGAGGCATCAAGAAAAGGAGACGCGTCACGCGAGAAGAACGCGCTCCAGAGAATTATGCGTCGATTAAACCCTGAGGTTGACCCGGAAAGCGAAGCCAGGCGCCGGGCGTCCATGGTTGTCGTGCAGGAGCTTTGGCCCGATGGCAAAACACTTCAAGAGGTGATCACGCCAAAAGTCGGGACGAGCCCGCTCCTTGAGATGCCATTCGAGCGCGTCAATGAACTCTTGCGATCAATGCGTGAATCGGTCAGGCATACCCATCGATCCGGGATCCTCCACCGGGACATCAAGCCGGAGAATTTCCAGGTCAGGAAGGAATTTCTGGAAGGGCGCGGCGATCCGTCTCTGTCTCCCGTGCTTCTCGTGGACTTTAACTCCTCCACGGACGGGAATGAGGGGTTGAGACATTTGGAGGATGTTGAGAACGAAATTTTCGGCAGTCCGAGTTATTTTCCCCACGTCAGGGCCGGGGGACTCGTCGCAGCCTTGAACAAAAAAACAAACGAGCGGAAGGACCTTTTTAGCTTGGGGGTTGCTTACTACTACGTCCTGTTCGGGAGCGGGCAGCCTCTCACGGTCAATGTTGCTCCCACACCCGGCCAGCCAATGGACGTTCCGCGAGCAATGGAAACGCTTCAGGCGAAGATCAACAAGCAGATCAAAGGCGCCCAGCCGTTGACCGCCTGGGAGGGACTGACCGACGAGCAGATCCGGATCATGAAGAATTTCTTGAAGGATCTTATTCGGGTTAATGCCGAGGAGCCGATTGAAGATCTCCGTTATCCAGCGGAGCTGGGCGGGGATGCGGTTCCGGGCGCCTATGATAAGGATCCTTTCTCCGGAGAGGAGGCGGGTGTTGGCGCGCTGCCCAGCTTAAGCGAGCTTTCCGAGGAGATGGAGGGCATCGATCTCATGATGGCAAGGAAAGCGAGGAATCCGAAGCTCGATGTCAGTACGCTGATGCCGGATATCGAGAGGATCAAATCGGGGCTTGATGAACTGAAGTCCCGGTCCCCGAACGTCGCATCCGATCCGGCGTTCCAAACCCTTTCGCGGACGACGGATAAACACCTTGCGACGGTTCGGATGGAGACGCAGGCGACGCCTGTCAGAGGCGGCGCGCGGATGGCGGACACGGCGGTCCAGACGCGCGAGACCGACCAGACGGCCAGGGAGGCCAAAGAGGCGGGATCCGTTACGAGCCAGGTTTCTCCGGCGACGGACGAGATCTTTTACGCGAGGATCGACCGTCTTGCCGTGCCTGAAAAAAAGAAAGATGAGCTCCGCGCCCGTATGGAGGATACGGACGCGCGTCGCCGCGTGCATCTGTCCTCTGACAGGAAAGTAGACGGTTTTGTTCTGGCCTCTAAGGTAAAAGAAACAGTCGGCCGCAAGGTGATAGACGCCCCGCTTCTTATAAGCCATCTTTCAGGTGACACCGAAACGGTGGAGCTCGAGCTTCTGCGGGATGTGGCAAGACAGGCGGCCCAGAGCAAGATCGACCGTGTTCGCTTGAAGATCGAATTTCCAGGCACGCCGAACGCGAACGCCGAGGCTCAGCGGCTCCAGCTCCTGGCCGGAGTGCTCGGGTTCAGAGACGAGGCCTCAAGTTCCAGCGTGTCGATCCTGCAAATAGCGCCCCAGGCGCTGATCGAAGCGATCGACCGCCATTTCAAGGAAGAAGCCAGGGCGAAGCGCCCGGCGTCCGTTATCCCCTCAAAGGTCGGCGCGCTCGTGGAAGAAGCGACGGTCAGGAACGGCCAGGAGGGGATCGTCATCAAGTTTGAGGACCCCAATTTCTTTTTCGCGCATATCGAGGAAAGGCCGGGCGGCCCGCCCGCCGTGAAGATCTTCCGCGGCCTCGTCATGCCTTATGACGAAGGGTCGCAGTCCTATCGTGCCTACAACGGAAGCGTGACTGTTGACAGCGTGAACGCTGCCGCAAGAACATTCCGGGTAAAGGCGCTCGAGGGTTCCGGCCTCAGTTTCGTCTACCGCGACCCTGTCACACGCGCGCTCACCCCGGTCCACGAGATGACGTTTGACACCGCGCGCGCCGGCAATTTTCCGGTGCTTTCCCAGGCGGAGAACCGCTCCCTGGAAAATGCCAGAAAAGCGATCACCGCCAATTTGTCCGAAACCGACCGGAAAAATCCCGCCGTGCTGGCCAGGATGGGATCCGGCATCGACAAAGTGGCCGACCGGATCCTGCGGGAGGGCATGACGCCCGCCGATCGCCGCGTCGTTCTGGCCCAGCTTGCCCGTGAAGCTGACTCCGGAAACAGAACGCCCCAGCTCAAAAGGCCCCTCATTTTAGACGCGAACGATCTAGAAAAAGCCTATGACCACTGGAAAGCGCGGTTGCGCTCCGACAGGCTCGCGGCCCTGAGGGACCTTGTGAGAGCGCTTTTCGACGAGCAGGCGTCGCTTCACGGACGGGCATTTCCGCGTGAGGGGCTTGCGCGTTTCGAATCGAGCTTGTTTGATTTCAACAGCATGACCGATGACGAACGGGCGGCGATCCTGGCAGAGCTTGCCGCCGGCGCGGACCGGCTGACGCCGGATAATCCTTTTTCGTCCGCGGCCACATTCGAGACGAGCGGCAAGCGGCTGATCGAAAAGGCGGAGACGCAATATATCGAGCGGTGGCACCGGAAAGCGAAAAGCGGGGCTCAAACGGGAAATGTCGAGCATGCGGAGGCCGCGCTTTCGATCTTTTCCGGAGCGGTCAAAGAAGCCGCCCGCAGGCGCGCTCTTGAGCAGACGGAATCGGTAACCGCCCGCGTTTTGGCCCCCCGCATAGCGCGCGTCACCGATCCTGAAAAAAGAAAACAGGCGATGGCTGAAGCCATCGGCCAGGCGAAGGATAACGCCTCCCGTGAGTTCGAGAGTATGTGGAGTAAAGAGGCCGGCGCCCTCTCCGGAAGAAAGCTGGCCCGACAGGTCGAAGTTTACAATGAATTTTACAGAAAAATACCGGAGATCTCATTTGTCGGCCTCGACACGAATGTGATCGGCTCTCCCATCGTCGCGGCATTTCAGTTCACCTTTGAGGAAGTGTCAAAAGAGCCGGTCGCGGCCGCTGAGCCGGACGAGATCACGCTGGAAGCCGATGCGGAGAGGCCTTCGGAGGCGCCAGAGGAAACAGCAGCCCTCGCCCAAAAAGCCGCCGATTTTTTCCCGTATGCCGAAACTGAAAACTTACAGCCGGTCGGATGGGGTTCGGGAAATGCCGTGTTCTCATTGCCCGGCAGCGGCGAAGTGGTCAAAGTCAGCCGTCGAATAACGACCATGTTGCCTACTGAACTTACGCCGGAGGCTCAACAGCTTGAGATAGAACGGATCTTAGGCCGTAGCGGTAACCTCGCGAAAACATCCCGCGTCGAGATCACGATGCCGATCCCGCTTGCTCGCTCACGCAAAGATTCCAAAGGCAAGATCGTGGAAGAAGTCCGGTGGCGGAAGGGCGAAAGAGTTGAAATCGCTTTCCAGGAGCGCGTGAGCGTCCTGTCGAATCTGCGCAAGTTGCCAAGAACTCCCGCGCGTGACAAGGAAATGAAAAGCGTGGTCGTGGAATTGAAGCGGTATGTGGTCGATGAGCTTTGGGGGAGGCTTGGCATTTTCAACGGGGATCTGCGCATGGACAACGTCGGATACCGCTATGACGCGGAGGCCAAACAAACGACGATCAAGGAGTTCGACACAGGGTACATGCGGTTTCTGGAAGGCGAGAGCAAGGAGGATATTCTAAACGGCCTTTTGTTTGACAATGGCGGACGTGAAGTGGCGCCCGGCTACCAGTTTCTTTTGAACGCGCTGGCTCGCGACAGAGCTTTTGGGGGGCTCTTTTTGGGTACCGTTTTTCCGGAGATCGATCAACTCAAAGGCGGCGAGCGTGAGCGGCGCGTAAAAGAAGAACTGGATAAAATAAGCGCGATATTCGGCGGCGCCGTGAAAAAAGCTCAGGAGATCTATCTCAAGAAAGGGGAGGCTGAGGGAGGAGGGGCCGTTTTATCGCAGCTCTTGAAGGAGGGCGAGAACGGAGTGTATTTGCGGGGCCTCGTTGAGCGGCTGGCGGAAACGATCGCTGCGGCGCGGCAGAGAAACCTTTCCGCGGAATCGGCGGAAGCGGTGGAAGCGGCGCCCGCCGGGGCGCGAATGGCGTCGCGCAGGAAGATCCAAGTCGTCTCGCCTTACAAGGCACAGACCCTGCCTTATGAACGTGTAGAACATCTTCTCGAGCAAAGGAACTGGTTTTGGCAGTCCCTCAATGGCGAAGCTAAAAAGACCGTGAAAGACAGGATCGCTATCCTTTCGAGGCCGGAGGGCTTGGCGCAATTTCTGATCGATGAGCTTTTGGACGAGGGGATCATTTACAAAAAGGATGTGCCGGATGTCGCCATCAACGTCAAAGGCAGTTACCTGTGGGGGCCGCGATGGATCGCGGGCGTAGACCAGGTCGGGGCCAAAGACGTCGACATTCTTGTCGTCGTTCCCGGGAATGTCGACCGCAATATCAATATTGACCACCTTACGGATGAGCAAAAAAACAGGATCTTCGGGGACGCCAACTGGAGGGCGGCCGCTCTGGAGATGAAGGTGCTCGGCGTTGATCATTTGGAGCCGAGGGCCCGATACGACGATCAAATGAACCGGGCCATCTCGGCCAAACACTCCGGCGTTCTCATCGCGGGCCCCGATTATTTCTCGAATATTCCGTCGGAATTGATCCTGCCAAAGATCAAAGACCTCATTGTGGCGATGAACAAAGAGATCGCCGACTACCAGCTGGCCTCTTCACGGATATCCTGGCAGGAACGGGAAGCGTTGAGGCGTTACGGGGAACTTCAGTCGGAAACGTTCTTGTCAGAGGAAAATGCGGCTGAGTTCAAAGTCTTTGAAACACAGATGAAAGAGTCCGGCCTTCCGGAAAAGCAAAAAAGAGAAAGATTGGCATTTCTGCGGGCGCTCAAACGGTTCAACGAGATCGGCATGGCCCTCGGCTACGTTCTGGACAGGGCAGGCCCTGAGCTTGGAGACACATTCAGACCGGAAGACAAGGCAAGATATTTGCCGTCGCTTGCCGCTGACACGCTGAATGCTTTTCTTGCGGAAGGAGCGGCCGAAGAGATCTTCGGATCTGAGTTCACGGATAAAGTGGTGGGTTATGTGGATACAAAAGGCCGGGACGTGCCCGGCTGGGCGGATGAAGCCAGGGCCACGGCGGACCTCATCGATGAAAGCCTGACCCCGGCGGAACGCGGGGCCCTAAATAAAACCGGCCCGCTGGGCGCCCGGATGGCGGATGTCTCCGATATCGTTGGGCCAAAGCTGATGGCCGAATTCATGGCTTTGAATGGCGGCGAACCGCTCCGGATGATACCTGCTGTCCAGGATACCCCGGGCGTTAAGGCCTTTTTGGACGTTACGAAACGTTTGGAGCGTCAATTCGCAGAAATGTCAGAGAAAGAGCTGGACAGCTACGTCATGATCGCGATCGAGAAACGTTCGGAGACAGGCGTTGAATACCGGATCGTCATTGATAAAGCGAGAACTTTTCGGGGGAGGACCTCTCCGCTCCTGGGAGGGCATGTGACTATCAATGACAAACTGGCTTTTTTCCTGGACTTCCACACCAAAACGGAGCAACAGGCGGTCCATTTGGATAATATTTTGCTCGCTCCCGAGCTGAGAGGTAAGGGGTTGGCCTCAGAGACCTTTTCCAATTTCGCCGGATTTTTGGAGGGAAAATATAAAGGTTGGATGGTATCCACGGTCGCCGCCGAAGAACAATTACGCGGGGAGGACGCCGCTAATTTTGTTCCCGGTCAGATGGCGAAACATTTCAATGGCCATCGGCCGAATGAGCAAGAGTTGGCACGATTCAAGAAGGCATTTCAATACGTAATGAGCTTGGCCGACTATCCTTCCTTATATGTAGGTGAGATCGGGCTCGTTACCGCCCAACCCACCGGCTCCCGGATGGCTTTTTCTCCGAAAGACGCTTTGCACTTGGCGGCCGCAGCGTTCATTATGACCTGCGCGAGCTGTGCGCCTTCGCAGGCTCCGGTCACGCAGCAGGTCACGCGTCCGGCGGCCGTATCGGAGGAGGTGAAGCCCGAGGTTTTTGCGCGGGATAGGGAGGAAAGCGGTCTCGAACAATATGCTCGTGGGAGGCTCCTGGGCGCCGTTTCCGACCCATTTGTGAGAAAGATCTATCAAACAACTTACAAAGATCCCGATCTCCGCATTGTTTTTTCGGACGAAGCGGAAGAGGCGATGTATAAGGACAAAACGGTCTGGCTGCCGCGTGGCAAAACGGCCGGCATGTCTCTCGATGAACAGAATATCTCCGTATTCCGGAGCATGGCGCATGAGCTCGTTCATATGTTCTTTGACAAAGTCCGAAATGGTGAGATCCCTCTGGAAGGCGATGAGCGGGCGTTCTCCGGGATCGACTCGGAGACCGAAGAGCGGTTGGCGGTGGAGATCGCTTATTGGATGGCCGAGGAGTCGGCGATGATCATCAGGCTCGGCATAAAAGGCGGTCTTTACGTCACGCCCGACCCCGGCAAGAAAGGCGAGTACCGAGCGATGACATTCCCGCAGGACGCCGGCATCGATCTCAAAGAATTTATCGGGCAAACTAAAAAAGACCTTCACATTCCTTCCGTGAGGAAAATTCTCGACAGCCCCATCAGCGGCGCCCGGATGGCGGAAACACCCAATCTTGATAAGCTGATCGCGAGGGGCGTGAAGTCTCTCTATCATGCCACCTCTCCCGAAACGGTTCTCCAAATGGTATTTGAAGACCATCCCGAAATTCCCGGCTTTAAGACCGGCTACATCGATAACCGGGCGAAAATGGGCGCCAATTACCAGGTCGGGCCGCGGTTCGCCAGCAAGGAGGCAGCCGCCAGGCAGTATGCCGAAAGCTTGGGGGGCCTTAGCCTAGAGTTCGATATCAACAAGATCAAAGCCGAAGGGATCGACATTAAATCTTTTGGAGAAATTCAGGCGGTGCAACCTGTGCCGCTAAGGTCGATGGTAGATAAGAGTAAGCACGCGGTATACGAACTGGTATCGGGACGCAAACAAGGAACTTTCACAGAAGATGAAAAACAAAAACTTCTGCAGGCATTTGGTTTTGACTCATGGGATGATTTAACAACCTCAATGGCCGGCGCCCGGATGGCGGTGGCCGCACCAACAGCCGCTTTAGATCCAGAGAATATCGATTTGTCTGATTGGGTGCTCATGGCCAGAGGCGGAATGACCGAGGTATACGAACACGAAGCGTACAACGACGTCGTCGTTTACCGGCCCTATTTTGATCCGGGTCAGTGGCGTTTTGACGGAGAAAAGATCGCGCCCACGGATATTTCTCAGATCATCGGAGCGCTCTTTGATAAAGGGGAATACGGGGAGATCCTTTCCCTCCTTCATCAGTTGGCCCTTTTTGTCGGGCAGCAGCAAGTTTATGAGTATATCCGGGCCGAGGGTTTTCCGGAAGTTACAGGCCCCGCCTCAAACGAATCGATTTTCCGCAGGCTCGTCCAAATTTTGGACAAATCGCTGGAAGCTCCTCCATCCGCCAAGGGGCCGGATTTAAGCTGGATGCGCGACGACATCGTGTTGCTGCAGGAGGTTTTGAATGAGACTCCTCCCATACTGATCTCCAAACGCTTTCCTCCGGGGCGGACTTTGGAGGACGTGATCCGCGACGAAGACATGCCGCTTGAGAAAAAATTGGACTTTTATATCCAGGCGGCCGAACTGTTGAGGATCGCGCATGAGGAGAAAGGAGTCGTTCATCGAGACATCAAGCCAAGCAACATCTGGGCGGGGGATGACGGGCAGGCGATGCTGGTTGACTTTGGCATCGCGCGAGTGGACGCGGAACGCATGAATCGCCTGCCAGGTGTAACGGAGCGGCAGAAGGCCCTTTTTGACCTGCACCGCAAACTGGAAGCGGTTGAAAGGCGTTACGGAAACGGCCTGGGCATTCTGGCGACACCGGAATACATTCCGGTGAATGTTCGGGCGGAGGAGATCTCAACCTATCGCAGGGATATTTACGCGATGGGGATCGTTTTAGCCGAGATCTTCAACGTGGGAGTTACGCGCGAGGATACAGGATCCCAGAAAACGATAAATAACCTTATTGATAACTCCGGTATCCAGGATCCCGCTGTTGCGGCGCTTGCAAAACAAATGATCCAGACTGATCTTTCAAAAATTAAGATAACGCTGCCGGAGATCATCGAAAAGGCCCGGGCGGTAAGGGCATCGGTCGCATCGGAGGCCGAGCCTGCTCATGCCGGCTCCCGGATGGCGTCCCAGGAAATGGCAGATGAAAACCGTACTCGTGACCTCGCCGGTGACCTTTTGAAAGACCCCTACGGCATCTATAAGAATGAGTTCGAATGGCTCAAGCCCATCGCGATGGATGACCAGGGCAGGTTGAAGGGCACCTATTTGACGGTCGTAGGAATGATACATGACGAGCTGAAACAGTCCGACAAGTACGACGCCGGATGGGGAGACCGAGACAGAGTAGACTACATCGCCAAAGTCTTCAGAGAAAACAAGGCCTTCATAGAAAAGTCCGGTTCGTTGAGGGGAATGGCCCTCGCCCCAGCCAAGATAGAAGCTCCTACCCCCTCCGAGGGCCGCCAAC
>CAZBAY010000060.1:0-1511 GCA_964489945.1 uncultured Planctomycetia bacterium | reverse complement strand
CACAAGCGCCAAAAATATCAGCTGCCGCCTGACAAGGTTCACGCCCTTGACGTAGACAGCGGCAGCCTCAATTTTTGCCAAGTCCGCCAGCGTACTCTCCCAAACCAGATCGGCGAACCCCCTGATCGTGCGCATTGTCGGTGTTAGACGGATCTATTTCCGGCGGAAAAGCCCGGCGACAAAACCGATCGCTAAAGCGCTCGCAGCCGCTCCGGCGATATACGCCCACGGATTTTTGCGGACAGACGTATCCACCTGACCAGCAGCAGCCTGCAGCTGCTCGCCTCTTTCCCCGATCGCCTTTTTGGCGGTCTTCGTGAAGCGCGTAAAATTCTGCTGAAGCTCGTCCCGCTTTTCCTGGGCCGCTTCGTTCAGAATGTGAAGCGCTTTGACTACCTTCTTATTCCCGTTCATGCTCTGGCTTGACATCTCCACCCCTCCCACGACATTATTGATTTAAATTAATCACTCTTTATTACCCATGCATAATTATACATACGATTATTAAGCCATACAAGTGCTAATATAAATATTTTGTCTACTAATGTACGAGCGTACCCATTGCTTCGTCAACAGAGTCGATCGCGACAGCGCGAAAGTCAAATTTTTGGCAGCGGATATTGACCTATGGTATACTAGGAGCCTTCCTGAGGAGAGTTCGCGTGACTAAACTAAAAAGATCTTTATTTGCCCTGCTTATTGTCGGGTCCCTTTTAGGGACCGGACGGCTTTCGGCCTCGACCGAGGTTTTTCAATCCGCGGGCGAATGGACGGAAGGCATGTCCCCGAATGAAAAAATGATGGCGCTCGTTCCGCCAGCACTCATCTTTCGCTCTTACCACATCCCGCTCAGGCGCAACCTTCCGGAATACATCCCTCTCATCGACCGTGTCCTGCTTTACAATCCAGAGCTCGGCAAAGAGGATATCGCGAATATTTTTGCCTCGACCCTTTTCCATTATGAGCCGGAGACACGGCCCGCCCTCGAGCTCATGGAAACAGAATTTTTAAGAGGAAATTTCAATACGCGGCCCGCCAACCTCCCCAAGATCCGTTTTTACGACCCGCTGCGGGAAACCTCGGAAGACATTTGATCTACGCGGTGACCTTTAGGACGACCATCGTCATGTCGTCAAAGGGCTTCTCAGACTGGGAGAATTGTTCGATCACCTGATCGATCTTTCGGAAGATCTCCGACGCGTCGCCTGACGGCACGGCCCCGCGCCAGATCTGTCCGCCGTAGCTGGTGATGATCGCGGACGAATCGGGCGTGAAGGCCGACGCAGGATAGACGTCGCGATCGCGCGCGCCGCCGCCTTCGCTGTCGTCACGCTGTACGTCGAGCTTGAGCCAGCGATCTTCGCCCGTCGTCAGGTCGATGAGCTTGAGCGCTTCGCGCGAGTCGTGCCTGGTCGCATACACGAGCCAGCGTCCGTCCGGACTCGGCGCGGGACGAAACGCGCCTTCGTGCTCGTGCGTGCGCACGTGCAGCCGTCCCGTCTCGCGGTCGA
>CAZBAY010000059.1:0-13141 GCA_964489945.1 uncultured Planctomycetia bacterium | reverse complement strand
CCGCTTGACGCCTGGCAATATTACCTACTTCGCCCAAGGCTACCGCACAAAACCCGACGACGCGATCGACGCATATATTAAAGCTTTATCCAAAGAAGGATCCGTGTCGCTCGCTCCGGAAGAAGCCGCCGTAATTCATTTTCCAACTCCTTTCGAAATGGCTCTTTACCAAAGAGACGGACAAAAGGATGTCGTGGCCGGCGCCCGGCTTGCTGAATCTGCAGAACATCTCCGACTACTTAGACTTATAAATATTTATGAAATTGTCGAGGGAGAGTGGAGAAGCAACAATCTCAATTTGCTCGGGGAGGATGGTTTTAGAGGGCCTAAACAGACCCTTAAGAGATCACATTATTCGGGGTATCGGGTATCAGGCGCGATGCCTGTGCCTTCGAGACAAATTGTTTCTCGTGAAATTCGGAATGTGGCGTTCGAATCACCGATTGAGGATGACATGATATTGGGCACTGCAAATTGTCGGAACTGTCAAGGAGTCGTCGGAGTCAATCTTCGGGGGCATGTCGCCACAGCTGGTTTTGTTTTGCATCAACAACTTTTTTTAAAAAAAGAGGGTTTTTATCGAGACGAGCATGATGAAATCGTGGCCGGTGGCCCGGAGTATGAAGAGAAAAAAGCGGGGGAGATTTTGAGTAAGATCAAGGCATTGCCATTAAAGGCGCGAATAATCCTCGTGCTCGTCTACAGGGAAGATGTGAAGGAGCATATTCCGGGCCTCGTTAAGAAAATCCAAGAACTCGTTCATAAGAGCCAAAATCTTCGTTTGTTGCTTATTGAAAGGCATGCTTTGAAAGAAGGAGAAGCTGCCATAATAGTCACAAAGGAGGGCATAGCTGTACAAACCCGTCAAGGTCCAAAGATCCGGGCTTTTGCGTTGCAGTGGGAAGAGGTTGAAAGGTTTTTGGGAGATCAAACCGTTCGATTTGTCCGAATGGAAGATCTTGTCCCCGGCGCCCGGATGGCGGCGGACCAAACGGAGGTGCGGCGGAAATTATGGAAGGACGTTTTGGCCGAGAAGGTGGAAGAGGGGTCTACGCATTTTGGCGCTTTGAGCGTGCAATACAGCATGCGCGGGACTCAGCATCCGTTTAAAACAGGGGAATATATTTCCCGGCCTGAGAAGCCGGGCAAAGCGGCCAAGCCGATCGTGTTGGATCTCATGCCGTTGACTTTGATCCAACGGCTCGCCGACTTCCGGAAAGCCTCAGGGTTGAGCGTAGGGAAAGGGGACCAGAAGTATGACCCCTGGAAGAATGAACTTGGGATCGGCGAATATCCGGTCGTGTTCCCCCATGAAGTGGGGCACGTCGTTTTCTTGCGATGGTTGTTCAGCCCGGAGGAGAAAAAGACGTTGGGCGAAAAGGGCGAAAAAAAATTCTGGAGTGGGCATGTCGGAGATCCGAAGGCGCTCCCTGTTTTGACCGAAAAAGACGTGCCGGCGTTGGCGCTGGAGTACCAAAAGTTGATCGGGGCAGCCACCCCGCAGACCCTGACCCGGGAACCTATTTCGTGGGGAAACAGCTTGAATGAGATCTTCGCCCATAACGTTGAGAGGCTGGCCTATGGGGCGCCGTTCCTGGTAAGCCCGGTCTCAAAAGCCACGACGGACGAACTTCTTAACTTCTTCCTGAAGATCGCGATCATCAACAAACAGGAAGCGGAAAATTACCGGATCCTTTCCGCCCGGATGAACGGTGGAAAGCTCGTGTCTCCCGTGAGGACGGACAGGGGGGAGCATGTGTCGGAGAAAAATATTCTTGAGGCCCATATGCAGTGGCGAATTTACAGGGAAGAGACGCGGTTGGGCCGCGAAGTGACGCTGGAGGAAGAAGCCGCTTTCCGGCTTGAGGGGAACACGGACGAGGAGACCGCGCGGCAAATAGCCGGCTGGCTTCAGGAGAACCCCTCCAAGGTG
Organism: uncultured Planctomycetia bacterium; assembly: GCA_964489945.1. GTDB lineage: Bacteria > Omnitrophota > Gorgyraeia > 2-02-FULL-51-18 > 2-02-FULL-51-18 > CAZBAY01. Next base: position 11,208 of record CAZBAY010000059.1, on the reverse strand, counting down.
GTGTGGATGCTTGAGTATATGGGAGTGGCCGGTGGAATGACGGAAAGGATACGCGAGAAATACCGCTCTGAGTACGTCAAAGCCGGATCCGAAGCCATGGAGGAGTTCTTGAAAACGTATGAGGCGAACCAGCTGAGGCGTATCCTTGCGGCGTTGTTAGGCCTTCCTGCCGGGAAGGTTTCCCCTGAGGATGCGCCCGTATTGCAGCCGTTTCTCCGCTCGCTCGCGGAGCGGGCCGATCTTCGTTTTCTGCCCTGGGAATCGATGAGGGCTTCCTTGATGAGGGCGATCATGGAAAAAGAACGATCTCGGCCCGCTATCGATCAGGAAAAACCGGCGATCGGGATAGGCGATCTGATCGTCAATTGGCAGACGCAAACGGTCCGGGAAGTCAAAAATATTCATGTCGAAGGAGAAACAGTCAGGCTCCGTCTGGAGCGGGTATCCGAGAAAGGGGAACGGTCCTTTGAGTATTGGATGCTTCCCGACGCGCGAGACCTTTTAAAGCGCCGTGGCGACGTTTATCGATTGGAAGACCTCTTCGGCCGCGCGATGACCACGAATCTCTCCAGCGCTTTATGGGAGGAAATGAGCGGCGCCCGGATGGCGGAGCAGCAACCGAAAGGAAATGAAAAATCCAGCTTAGCGGTATCGCGTCGGGTGTTTAGCCTGACAGCGCTCTCGCTTATCGGCGGCGCTGGGGCGGTAGCAGGTCTTATCGCGTTTTTTTCCGGCACAGCATACAAAACGGCGAAGAAAAATGATCTCTGGCTGAATTTTAAGTCAGAGCCAACGCTTGATAGTACTAGACGGCTCCTGAGCGTGATAGCCGAATGGGTTAGAGAGAACGGTTATGACCGGATGGATGTTGTAGATGCTTATGTAAATTTTTTAAATCAGCCTAACAATCTTGTGGAATCGAACCTGGTCATTATGGCAAAGACTCAGGACCAAATAACAGGTGAGATCAAGATTTTGATTAACCCAGCTATTATTCACCGGAGGTTTATGAACGTTCAAAAGGCTCAATCGCAATCGTTGTTCACTTTGATCATGGCGATGATGCTCGTTCGAGAAGCGTGGGGGTTCCATTTAACTAAAAATAAATCGGATTGGGATCAAATGGATGTAGCCAATATGAATTCCCTGCAAGATGGGATTTCTCGACTGCCACAAGGGGATCATCAGGCCTTTGTGGAATATTTGCAGAGGAATGAAAAAAAAGTCATGGAATTGTTGGCAAGTAATATGGCGGTTGAGCATTTTGAATTACTAAATGAGTTGGATTTCATGTCCACATACGAGAAAAAAGGTATTTTTTCTTCCGAGAAAGCGGACGAAGATATTAAAAAAATAGAAGACAGAGGTTTTGTGATGGTATACAAATCCATCCAACGCGTACATTCCGCCATGGATAACCCCGATAATTTCTTTGTTGCTCAGGCAACTAATGTGTTCAACGGATTCTTCGACGCAATGCGCGCACGCGAGAGCGATGGCAATACTATTATTTGGCACTATTATCTCACATTGCAACAAAGCCGTTATTTTATGTCGAATGGGCAGGGAGGGCTTCACCCGGATGTAATACGTAATATTTTGTCAAGCGCGCAACCTGTGACAGCTGAGATGGTTGGGCCGCAGGTGAGAGAGTTGTACCCATTTGTTTACAGCCTGATCAAAAAGAAACTTGATTTACTGGCGCCTCATATTCGCATCTCAGGCGCCCGGTTGGCGGAAAGCCCGGGTCGAAGCGAAAAGAAATTGCGCCAGGTGACCACAGAGTGGAATAGAGTTCTTAAAAAAATCGAGCAGATAAATCAAAGTCGAAGCGCACATGACTTGCCAAGCGCAGTTTTGAGAGTATCTCTGGCCAATTTTATTCATGGTGAGATGCCAGAGGCGGGTTTGCCTGAGCTCGATACCAATTACGTGGATGCGTTGTATCGTGGGGTCGTCTTCGGAAGCTTTGAACTTCCACCTCAGGCAGTGCTTAATTTTAGTCGCGATCCTGAAAACGCGTTGGTTGTGCAAAAGAACTCCTTCTGGAAGAAAATGCTAACGGGAGCTCAAAGAAACGGTATCAAGGGTATGAAGGGGGTCGATGCCTCCAGCGAAGTGCGCTATGCCATGCATCGAATGGCCAATGCATTTACTGAACGGGACTTTGGTACCCCACTTGGTCAACGAGAAAAGATACGATTAGATCAAGCTACAGCACATGAACGGTTGGGCCGCTTTCAGCTGGACGAACAACAAAAATCAGAACTTCAAAAAAATAAGATTCTTTGGGTGGAGGCGGATCAAAACCATAAAGCTGTGGTGCTGTACTACCCGCCTGACGATTCCTTTCAAGAGGTGGTAGACGGGATCAAGACTCAATATTCGGAAGATTTCAAAACCTTAGGGCTTGAAGACAATGACATAAATAGCCTCATCGTTAATGAATATCTGACTCGCGCTCTACTGGCTTTACGGGATGTCACGCAAGCCCAGATGATGGCGGAAGGTGTTTTTCGGTTTTTGAGAGATGCTGATCCGTTAAAGCTGCCTGCCGAAATTCGGCTGGTTCATGCGGGTGGTTCCCTCCACTATCGTTCGCTTCGTTCCATACTTGAGCAAACGTCTGCTTTTGGAGACCAAGACAATTCGCCCTTGAGAATTGACCAGGTAAAAGATGATCCTCGCCAGAGTCTCCCTGATTTTACGAAAGGATCTCAATTTTTGGCAGAAAAGACCGGTGAAATTCTAAATCATTCAAAGGTAGAGAACGGTGAACTGAGCCTTGAGGCTGATTATTTTGTAAAGCTATTCGGAGATTTTCTGAAAGAGCACGAGTCGATGTATGTTACAAGCCTCTTTTCTGAAAAGGGATCCAAACATGCCGAACAGGGGAACTACCCCCAAGCCGAAGCAGACTATCGGAAGGTGCTTGAAATAAACCCCCAACACGTCGATGCGTGGTTTAACCTAGGAATCGTTCATGCCCAACAGGGGAACTACCCCCAAGCCGAAGCAGCCTATCGGAAGGCGCTTGAAATAAATCCCCAATACGTCAACGCGTGGATTGGCTTAGGACCTGTTTATTTCAATCAACAAAACTTACCCCAAGCCGAAGCAGCCTATCAGAAGGCGCTTGAAATAAACCCCCAACACGCCGACGCGTGGTTTGGCCTGGGGGTGTTTCGTGCCGCACAGGGGAGCTACCCCCAAGCCGAAGCAGCCTATCGGAAGGGGCTTGAAATAAACCCCCAAAACGCCGTCGCGTGGGTTAGGTTAGGAAACATTCATGAGAGTGAGAGGAACTACTCCCAAGCTGAAGCGGTCTATCGGGAAGCCCTTGAAATAAACCCCCAAGACGAAATCGTATGGGGCGCACTGATGGCTCTTTACCGTAGTCAAAATCGCCGAGAAGCCATTGATGTTATGAAAAAAAGCATTCGAGACCGTCGAGGCGTTCCGCGAGACGCTTCCTCGCTTGGTCAAATTTTCTCGGAGTTAGATGCCCTGTCAAAGTCCGGCGCCCGGATGGCGCTGCAGGAAAGAGATCTGAATTTCCATAGCTCCAGGGCCCAGGAGCTCATCGTGAGGCTTATCGGGCTCAAGAAAGTGGCCGATCCATACGCGGTCGCCGCGGAGATTAACCGTTATTTGGACGAACTGGCGCGGCCGGAAACGGATCTCCGGCGTGCCGCCCAACAGGCGATCGATGACCGGAGCCTGGAGCCCTTCATGGGGCAGTGGGTCCGTGGAAAACTGCAAAGCCTCCTGACGTACTGGTATGAGAAAGAGCGCACGAGAGATATGGCGGGAGAAAGTTACCGCGATGTAGGCTGGTCGCGGAGCCAGCAGCTTTTTGTGATCGACATGTTGGGCGAGGTCAAGGCCAATGAGCTTATAAATTTCAGATTTTACGGCGAAAGGCCCCGGCCTCCTCTTCCGCCGCCCGACGATACGCAGAGTTCTACACAGCCGTTTGGCGCTCGTCTTGTCCAGGCCTTTATCAGAACTGCTTATGCCGCGCAAACCATTCCGACCCAGGATCCGGAGGCGCTTGATCTGCTTGCTCAGGGGCTGTTGAGCCCTGAACTGGCGAGAAAAGGGATTGAAAAGGAGACGCCATTCTGGTTCATCAATATTGGGAACGCGGTCGTGAGGGCCTCTCTTGCCGACGACCGCCAAAGCGGAAAGGTACTATTCTACGATCTTGACGAAAATGGCAAGCCGATGGCCGAACCGTTCGCGGAACTACCGATCACGCCGGACATCATCCGGAGGGCCGAAGTGCGGATGAGAGCCGAGAAAGAAGCTTTGCCAGTCGCCCGGCTTGAGAAAGAGCTCGAAAAAGCGCCTGTCCTTCAAGCCGTGAGCGGCATCACGCGCGCCATTTCACTGCATGCGAAAGCCAAAGGCGAGATGGCGCCTGTCGCCGATCTTGAGACAAGGCCCAATGTCGTGGCTGCCGTGCCTATTCCAATTACAGGCCTAGACCCGAGAGAGAAGGAAGTTATCGAGAAAATTTTTGAAGCATTGACACCGTTATTCCGGGCGAAGGTGATGTTGGTTTACACAACGCCCCGCGTGTTTACGGACAAGGCTAAGAAAACGCTCGATCTTGCCGAGCCGGCGGTTCTTCCTGAAGGCCCCTACAACGTGATGGTGTTGTCCAACCCCGCGCTTCCGGGTCTCTTGGAGAACATTGAGGACGCGGCGGGCATCGCGCCGATGCCTGAAAGCAACATTAGCGGCGACGTGATGGAGATCGGCCCCTACGCGATCGCGCTTTTATTGGCGGATCTCATCGGTAGCGCCGATGACGACGATCTTCAAAAGCTCCTCCAGGACACGTCGATCGAACAGCTTCTCCGGCAGGCGATGGGCGCCAAGTACGACATTGAGCTGGGGAAGGACAAGGCGGGCATCGTCAAGGCGATGTTCAGCGCCGATAAGGAGAAAAAAGACTTTTATCTTAAGATCATTTTCGAGCGGCTCCGCCCGCTCAATTTCAACCAGCTTCTGGAAGTCATCCGCATGGTCACCCAGGCCGTCGGCGCCGCCGCTTAAGCGTATTCCTGCACCCATCCTTCCTTTGCTATAATGTCTGTCTATGAAAATCCTCATCGCGGGCTGTGGTTATTTGGGTTCCACGCTAGGCGGTGTTTTGGCCAAAAAGGGCGCCGAAGTCTATGGCATCCGTCGCCAGTGGGCCCAAGTAGTCCAGGGTATCAAACCGATCACCGCCGACCTTTCGGATCAAGAAACCCTGAAAAACCTTCCTACGGTGGATTGCGTCATCCTTTGCCAGGCACCGAAGCGGAATACGGACTCCTATCGGTCAACGTATCTCGAAGGCACTAGGAACCTCTTCGCCGCGCTTAAAGGGAAGGAGCCCAAAAAAATTATTCTCATCTCTAGCACAAGTGTTTACGGGACGGCCGACGGGTCATGGGTGGATGAGACAACGCCGGCCGGCGTGGGTTTTTTTGAATCAAAGGAAGCGGAGGAGAACGCGCGGATCTTGATCGAGACGGAACGTTTGGTGTTGTCACGTAGGGGCGACCCGCCGGGTCGCCCTTACAATTCGATCGTTTTTCGTCTCGCCGGGATCTACGGGCCGGGCAGGCATCGTCTTCGGGCCCTGAAGGATGGAAAGATGAAACCCTCCTTCGCAGGGACTTACGTGAACCGTATTCACGTCGAGGACATTGTCGCGGGCATCGAACTCTTGATAGAAAAGGGCAAGACGGGTGAAATTTACTTGGGAGTGGATGATCATCCCTCCACTCAAAAGGAGTTTTACGAATGGATGTATGAAAAGACAGGCTGGCCGCGCCCGGCCGAGAACGGCACTTGCTCAATGGTTCGCGTATCCAATAAAAGAGGCTCCAACGCCAAGCTGAAAGCGCTGGGCTGGGCGCCGAAATACCCAAGCTTTAACGAAGGGTACGCCACGCTACTCAAGGAAGTCGCCTGATGGATCTCTCCATTCTTCCATCCATCAACGCCGCGCTGAATGCCACGAGCGCGCTGCTGCTCATTTTCGGGTACACGCTGATCCGCCAGCGGGCGATCACGGCCCACACGATGGCGATGATCGCGGCGTGCATCACCTCGACGATTTTCCTCATTTCTTACCTTTTTTATCACTATCATCACGGCTCAACGCCATTTCCGGGGCAGGGCTGGATACGGCCGGTGTATTTCACGATCCTGATCTCCCACACGATCCTGGCTGTCGTGATCTTACCTCTGGTTCTTTTGACTCTCTATTGGGCGATCCGCGGCGTTTTTTATAAGCACATGACCTTCGCCCGCGTGACCTTCCCGCTTTGGCTCTATGTCTCTATCACGGGCGTAGTGGTGTACTGGATGTTGTATCGGGTGAATTGGTCATGAGAGCGCTTAAAGATCGTTACGGGTTTCTTTTTTGGCTGAGGTGGATCCTCTGGTTCGCGGGGTCGTTTGTGGTCTCGGCGGCGGCGTGGACGGCGGGGATGAAATGGATGCTCGGTCCGGTCGAGGGGGCAGAGCTCACGATGACCTGGTGTGTGGCGGTCTTCGGGAGCTGGTTTCTTCTTCTCATTCCCTTTATGCGGAAAAAGGAACAGATCTGGAAGCGGCTGAACGACGACCAGGAAAAAGCCGTCGACGCCTGGCTTTTCGGCATGGGCATTTTTATAGGCCTCCTTATCATGAGTGCTCTTATGTGGAGCGCGGTTCTCCGTGAGAGTATTCATCGTTCGGCCGGCTTTGAGCTCGCCTGGGTAAAGGCCGTCTTCGCCACATGGCTTGTCATTCTTTTGCCCTTTCTCATTTTCATGTACCGCAAAGCGGACAGCATCTTTAAAACGGCGGTTGAGCGGCAAACTTACACGCCAAAGTTTATGAGTGTGGTCGTGGATCGCGCGAAACGGATTCTTCCGGGCTCGGTATCTGAAAAGCTGAAAACCGTGCCGCCGACACTGCGCCAGGGCCACGTGGTGACCGCCTTATTAAAGGATGGGCGGCGTATTTCGGACGTTTTTATCCTCAACAACGAGGAAATTTTGGGTGTTTATGACCGAGCGGAGCTTGATTTTGAGGGTAAGGATATCTCTAAAATAGAGGTGACCAGCCCTGAAAAACTGCCTTCCTATGAGGAGTCCCGTTGGCTTCGAGTGGATGGAAATGTGTAACTCATTTAATATAAATAGGTTATGTACATTTTAATTAGACTTATTCGACTTTTATGAATGTGGACTAAAAAGGTCCGCTTACGGTATACTATTAAAGGGACTACTATATAAGGAAGGACGACAATGATCCTGATATCGGATACTGCCACGGAACAGGTAAAAAAGCTCATCGAGCAGCAGAGCAAGCCCGGTGTGTTTCTGCGGGTGGGTGTAAGGGGCGGAGGCTGTTCGGGGCTCACCTATGACGTGAAGCTCGATGATAAGCTGGGCGAGTTTGACCGGACCTTTGAGTTCAAGGACGGCATCAAGGTCGTCTGCGACACGAAGAGTTTCGTTTATTTGGACAACATGACAGTCGATTTTTCGTCGGACCTCGTGGGTGGGGGGTTCCGGTTCGTCAACCCGAACGCGACGGGCAGCTGCGGCTGCGGGACGTCGTTTTCGGTCTAAGGAGCGGACATGCGATTCACGACAAAAACCGAATACGGGCTGGTCTGCATGATCTACATGGCCAAGCACGCCAAGGAGAATGGCCACCCGATCACGATCAAGGAGATCGCGGAGAAAGAGCACTATCCCGTGGCCTATATTGAGAAAATTTTACAGGCGCTCCGGCAGGCCAATCTTGTGGTCTCCCATCACGGCAATCAGGGCGGGTATAGCCTCGCCAAAAAGCCCTCCGAGATCACGCTGAAGCAGGTAGTGGACGTCCTCGAGGGCGGGACATTCGAGGTTTTCTGCGAGCCGGAAGTGCGCGAGGAGATCGTCTGCACGCACTTTTGCATGTGCGGCGTGAAGCCTATTTGGAGAAAGACGAAACAGCTTTTGGACCAATTTTATGGCTCGATCACGCTCGAAAAGATGGTCAACAACGAAGAGGTCGAGAGCTTGATGCCGGCGCCCAATAATTATCTGGGGTGAAACTATGACACCTAAAACGATAGAAGAATTCGCCCAACAGGAATACAAGTATGGTTTCCGGACCGAGATCGAGACGGATACGATCCCGAAGGGCCTGACGGAGGAGACTGTCCGTTTAATTTCCGCGAAAAAAAATGAGCCGGATTTCATGCTTCAGTTCCGGTTAAAGGCTTTTAAGTACTGGCAGACGATGAAAGAGCCTACGTGGGCCAACGTCCATCACGCGCCTATCGATTATCAGGATATCAGCTATTACTCTGCGCCCAAGAAGGCGCCTGAAAAGCTGAAGAGCATGGAGGAGGTGGATCCGGAGTTCCGCAAGACGTTTGAGAGGCTTGGGATCTCGCTGATGGAGCAGAAGAAATTGGCGGGGGTCGCGGTGGACGCGATCTTTGACAGCGTGTCGGTCGCGACAAGCTACAAGCAAAAGCTCCTTGAAGCGGGCGTCGTTTTCTGCCCCATTTCAGAGGCGGTGCAGAAATACCCGGATCTGGTTAAAAAATACATGGGGTCCGTGGTCCCTTACACTGATAATTTCTACGCGACGCTTAATTCGGCGGTTTTTTCGGACGGCTCCTTCGTCTACATCCCAAAAAATACCCGCTGCCCGATGGAGCTCTCCACCTATTTCCGCATCAACACCGAAGGCTCGGGCCAGTTTGAGCGGACGCTCATCATCTGCGAAGACAATAGTTACGTTTCTTATCTCGAGGGATGCACGGCGCCGAAATTCGATACGAACCAGCTTCACGCCGCGGTCGTCGAGCTCGTCGCGCTCGATAACGCCGAGATCAAATACTCCACGGTCCAGAACTGGTACGCGGGCGACCCTAAAACGGGCAAAGGCGGCATCTATAACTTTGTGACAAAACGCGCCAAGTGCCTCGGGAAAAATTCAAAAATATCCTGGACGCAGGTGGAGACGGGCTCGGCGATCACCTGGAAATATCCCGGTTGCATGCTGATCGGCGACAACTCCGTGGGTGAATTTTACTCGGTCGCGCTGACGAGCCATTTCCAGCAGGCCGACACCGGCTCCAAGATGATACACATCGGCAAGAATACGAAGAGCACGATCATTTCAAAGGGTATTTCCGCCGGCCGCGCGAACAACAACTACCGCGGCGCCGTGGAGATCAAACGTTCCGCCGCCGGCGCGCGGAATTTCACGCAGTGCGACTCGCTTCTCATCGGCTCTCACTGCAGCGCGAACACGTTCCCCTATATTGACGTACAGAACCCCACTGCTCAGACCGAGCACGAGGCGTCAACGTCGAAGATCAGCGACGACCAGCTTTTTTACATGCGCCAGCGCGGCATTTCGACGGAGGACGCGATGGGCGCGATCATCAACGGCTTCTGCCGCGACGTGTTCCGGGAGCTTCCCGGTGAATTCGCGGTCGAGGCGACACAGCTTTTGGGGCTTAAACTCGAAGGGAGCATCGGTTAAATGTTAAGCATACGGGACTTGCATGCCGGCATTGACGGCAAAACGATTTTGAAAGGTTTCAGCCTCGAGGTGAAAGCGGGTGAGGTCCACGCGATCATGGGCCCGAACGGCTCGGGAAAGAGCACGCTCGCGAAAGTGCTCGCGGGGGATGATCACTACGTGGTCACAAAGGGTGAAGTGACGTTTCGCGGAAAGAACATTCTGGCGATGGAACCGGAGGATCGGGCGCTTTTGGGCGTTTTTCTCGCGTTCCAGTATCCGGTGGAGATCCCCGGTGTGAACAACGCCAGTTTTTTAAGAATGGCGTACAACGCGAAGCTCCGCTCTCAGGGAAAAAAGGAAGTGGACCCGCTGGAGTTCGATGAAATTTTGCGCGAAAAATTAAAGGTTGTGGAAATGAGCCCCGATTTCTCGAAGCGGAACGTGAACCAGGGTTTTTCAGGCGGCGAGAAAAAACGCAACGAGATCGTCCAGATGGCGGTCCTCGATCCGGTGCTCGCGATCCTCGACGAGACCGATTCCGGGCTCGACATTGACGCGCTCCGGATCGTGGCCGAAGGGGTGAACCGCCTTCGCCGGCCGGACAACGCGATCGTGTTGATCACGCATTACCAAAGGCTTTTGAACCATATCAAGCCCGATTTTGTGCACATCCTATCGGACGGGTACATTGTCCGCTCGGGGGATAAAACGCTCGCGCTGGAACTTGAGGCGAAGGGCTACGACGCGATCGCTGTGAGGAACGGAAGGAAGTGAGTTGAATGTCTTACAAAGACGCTTTGTTACAAACAACGTTGGAAAAGTCCGCAGGATCACCCTCCTGGCTCTGGGACTTGCGTCAGAAGGCCTTTGAAAAGTTCAAGGCCCTCGGATTCCCCCAGAGAAACCACGAGGCTTGGCGGTATCTTGACCTGAATCCGATCCTTGGGTCGCCGTTCCTCGCGGGTGAGGGTGTGTCCGGGGCTGTTTCGGCGGAGTTTGCTCGCAGCTATTTTCTTCCCGGAGCCGAGAACCGGCTTGTGTTCGTGAACGGACGCTTCAGTGAGACGCTTTCCTCTGTGAAGGCCGTGAAGGGACTTACGCTTATGAATCTCGAAAAGGCCCTTCGTGAAAAGGAACCCCTTCTGAAGAATTGTCTCGGCGCTTCCTCCGTGAACGAAGAGAACCCTTTCGCCGAGGCCAACACGTTTAGCTTCCGTGACGGCGCGTTCATCCACGCGGACGACCACATGACGCTCGATGAGCCCATCCATCTTCTTTTCATCGGGGCCGGCGCGAAAGACGCCCCGGTTTTCTATCCCCGCATTCTTGTCTCCGCGGGAAAATGCGCGCGCGTGAAGCTCATCGCCGATTTTGTCGACGCGGGGGGCGGGCCCTTCTTCTCGAACGCCGCGGCGGAGGTTTTTTTGGGCGAAGGCGCGTGCCTCAATTTTTTCCAGATCCAGCGTTCCGGCGCCGGGGCCATCCGTTTTTCGACGAACCGCTTTTATTTGAAAAAACTGGCGACGCTCAACGCGTTTTCCTTCGCGCAGGGGGGCGCCGTCACGCGCAACGAAACATCCGTGGATTACGGCGGCGAGGGGGGATTCGCGTCCTTGAAAGGCCTCGGCGTGATGAAGGACGGCTCCCAACTCTTCAACCATGTGGCGGCGCTTCACCGGT
>CAZBAY010000058.1:0-7524 GCA_964489945.1 uncultured Planctomycetia bacterium | reverse complement strand
TCATCGTGAGGATATTCGCGTCGGGAACGGCGTGGGAAGTGGATATCTCAAAACCACTCGCCCAGACGCCGTCGAAATGGTTCTGCTCGATCAGCTTGGCGCCGAGGCCGTCATGGGCGCCGACGATGCGGAGAATGGACTTGGACTGGAAAAGTTCGCGAAGGACCCTTGCTTTGTTCTGCATACTCATAAAATTTTAGGACAACTGGCGCCTCACGTCAAGGCGGAAACCATCCGAAACGATCTCGATCGCGCCGCTCTCATCGGTGCGATAAATTTTATTGCCTGGGATGGCCTCCAAGGCAGCAAGAGTCTTCGGAGAGGGGTGGCGGTAGGGGTTGCGTTCGCCGGCGCTGATGACGCTGATCTTGGGGTTCACGGCTCTGAGAAATAGCTCGCCTTGAGGTCCCAGCTTCGCGCCGTGATGCGGAACTTTGAGCACATCCGCCTTCAAACTTTTCTCACGGCCCAGAATGTCGCGTGCGGCCTGCTCACCAATATCTCCCGTCAAAAGAAAACTCGTTTTGCCGTAAACGATCTTAAGAACAACCGACTCGTCATTGATATTCTTGTGGGCCTCCGTCTCCTGATCCGGGTGGAGGATAAAAACACTGACTCCCTCAAAATCCTCAAGCCGGGAACCCGCGTCCGCCTTTACTGTCCGCGCCCGCTCCCGCTTGATCCTTCTCCAAAGGCGTTCATGAAGCTTAGTCTCATAAGGCCTGCCGGGTTCGACAACATTTTTGACCTTGAATTCTTCCAGCACCGTCGGCATGCCGCCGATGTGATCTTCCTGCGGATGGCTGACGACGAGCGTATCGATCGAGCGGACGCCTTTGGACCTTAAAAAAGGCGCCACGACCCACCGCCCCTGGTCGCTGTCCCCGCCCTTGCCGGCGTCCACGAGAAGATTCCCTCCCTCCGGGAACTCAAAATAGATCGCGTCCCCCTGCCCGACATCGAGCGCCGTCATTTTGAAGGAACGGTTGAAATACCGGACGATGTCCTGCGCTAAAAAAATGACGACCGCGATAAGCGCGATCGAAAAAGCTCTCGTGACGGGCTTTTTGATCTTTGGATAAAAAAGCAAAAGAGCGATCCCGGCCGTCAGCATGGCCCAGAGTACGGGGTGCAGCTTCCCGATGATCACCGTGGCGCCCGGAAGATTTTCGATAAGGTAGAGCGCTTGCACGAAAAAAGCCATCATGGCCTTCATCGCCGCGGGCACGGCAGCCAAAAAAGACGGCAGCCACCAGAACGTCAGGAAGAAAATAACTCCCGCGAAGAATAAAAGGAACGCGAGCGGCACGACGATGAGGTTCGCCAAAAGGGCGTAGGGTGTCACGATGTAAAAGTTCTGCACGGTGACCGGCAGCGTGACGACAATGCAAACGAAGGATACCCAGAAAAGTTCCTTTAAATAAAAGACCGTTTTTTCCTGCGGAGTCCACCGTTCGTTCGGCAGAAGTTCAGGTTTTTTATAAAAACGCGGGACAAAAGCGATGATCGCGAACACCGCGAGGAAAGAAAGCTGAAAACCCACGTCGAAAAGCTGCTTGGGGCTCACGGCAAGAATGATAAGCGCGGCCAGCCCCAGCGCGTTCAGCGCGTCCGTCTTTCTTCCCACGAGCTTTCCGAGAATAAAAACAGTGGCCATCAACGAAGCCCTCACGACAGGCGCTTGCCACCCCACAAGGAGGCAATAGGCCCAGACAGCGGCCAGCGCTAAAATGAATTTTACGTTTATCGGAAAAGGAAAGGGTTTTAGGAGGAAAAACAGCGTCAGCCCGAGGAAGCCGATGTTGAAACCGCTCACCGCGAGAATGTGCATCGTGCCGGTCTTGATGAAAAGGTCCTTAAAATCCTCCTCGAGGCCGCTGCGCTCGCCGAGAAAGAGCGCCTGCAAAAACGCCGCGTCCCTGGAGTTGAACTCGCGCGACAGACTCCGGGAGAGAAAACGTTTGGCCTTGATCGCCTTCGCGAGGATCGGATTTCCCCGGCCGCGCCTCAAAAGCCGGTGCTCGAAATTTTTCTCGCCGTAAAAGAGCGCCCGGATCCCCTGGCGGTCGAGATAAGAGCTCAGATCAAAACCTCCGGGATTTCTCAAGCCCTTCGGGATGCGCAGCTGCCCCTTCAGGACCACCTCGTCCCCGTACGCGTAGTTCTTTTTCGGATCCCGGAGGTAAACTTTGACGCGCCCCTTGACGGAGGATCCCTCCCCGCCTCCCGCCGGCCAGGCCTTCGCCGCTTTTAAGACAAACGAGGCCCGCAATTCACCGAAAAAGGTCCTTTTCTTTTCGACTTCGGAGACGATCACACCCCCCAAAAAGATTTCGGCTGGGCCCTCGGCTGCAAAGCGCGAAATGTCGTTTTGCGGAACGCGGTTGGACCAGACGGGAAAATAATGTTCCGCGGTCAAAACAAGGGAGAGGAGGATCGCCGCGTAAAAAAGCGGCCGGCGGAGAACGGACTGGATCAAGAGACGGCGATCGTGTAGATCTTCTTGGGGACGTATTTCTTGTGGGTGATCTTTTTACCGTCGATGGCGGCCCGGACTTTTTCGTCCTTCATGGCCTCTTTTTCCACCTCATGTTCCGTCCATTCGACGGGGACCTGGATGCGGGATCTTACTTTACCATTCACCATGACCGGGATCTCGACGACATTCTCCTCGACAAGGGACGGATCGTGCGCGGGCCACTTTTCGTATGAAAGAGTTCCTTTGTGGCCAAGAAGGCTCCAGAGCTCTTCGGCCAGGTGCGGCGCGAAGGGCGAAAGAAGAAGCGCAAAACTCTCCATCACCTTCTTGGGCTTTATCTCTTCTTTGGCGAGCTCATTGGAAAGCACCATCATCGAGGAGATCGCCGTGTTGAGATCAAGCGATTCGATGTCCTCGGTTACTTTCTTGATCGTCTTGTGAAGCAGCCTCTGGACCGCGTCAGGGGCCGGCACGTCCTTAATGGCAGGATCGAGCTTCCCCTCTTTATCCGTATAAAGCCGCCACGCGCGCCCCAGAAAACGGTAAACCCCCTCCACCCCGTTCATCGACCACGCCTTCATCTGCGTGAGCGGCCCCATGAACATTTCATAAAGACGCATGCTGTCGGCGCCGTAATTTTCCACGACCGAATCGGGATTGATGACGTTGCCGCGTGACTTTGACATCTTTTGCCCGTCCTCACCCAGGATCATGCCCTGATTGACAAGCTTCGTGAAAGGCTCGGGCGTGGAAACGTATTTGAGATCGTACAAAACTTTGTGCCAGAAACGCGAATAAAGTAAATGGAGCACCGCGTGCTCCGCCCCGCCTACGTAAAGGTCCACGGACATCCAGTATTTTTCTTTTTGGGGATCGCAGAAACTCGTTTTGTTTTTCGGGTCGAGGTAACGCAGATAATACCAGCAGGAGCCGGCCCACTGCGGCATCGTGTTCGTTTCGCGCTGACCGGGCCCGTGGCACTTGGGACACTTTGTGTTTACCCAGTCTTTGACTTTCGCCAAGGGTGGTTCGGCCGTCCCCGTAGGTTTAAAATCCTTCATCTCGGGAAGCCGGAGCGGTAGCTCCGTTTCGGCAAGCGGCACCGTGCCGCATTTGGCGCAGTGAACGATCGGGATCGGCTCGCCCCAATAGCGCTGGCGGGAAAAAAGCCAGTCGCGCAGTTTGTAATTCACCGTCGCTTCGCCAAGCCCTTTTTCTTTGAGCCACGCGGTGATCTTTTTTTTCGCTTCGGGCGTCGGAAGGCCGTTGATGAGGCCGCTATTCACCGCGATGCCGTCGCCCACGAAAGCCTCTTTTGAAATGTCGCCGCCCTTTACGACCTCGACGATCTTGAGGCTAAATTTTTTTGCGAACATGTAATCGCGCTCGTCATGCGCCGGCACGGCCATAATGGCGCCCGTGCCGTAGGTGGCGAGCACATAATCGGCGATCCAGATGGGGACCTTCTCCTCATTGACAGGGTTTACCGCGTACGCACCCGTGAATACCCCGGTCTTTTCTTTCACAAGCTCCGTGCGCTCAAGCTCGCTTTTTTTCGCGGCGGCCGCCTGGTACGTTTCAACGCTTTTCTTATGGTCGAGAGTGGTGAGTTTTGAAACGAGAGCGTGCTCCGGCGCGAGCACCATGTACGTCGCGCCAAAAAGCGTGTCGGGCCTCGTGGTGAAAACCGGGATCGGCTCGCCTTTTGCCGTTCCATCGGCTACTTTAAAAATGGCGAGCGCCCCTTCACTTCGGCCGATCCAGTTCTTTTGCATTTCCTTGATCGAGTCCGGCCAATCCACGAGCTTCAGATCTTCCAGCAAGCGGTCCGCGTAGGCGGTGATCTTGAGCATCCATTGCTTCATGGGCCGGCGTATGACGGGATGCCCTCCCCGCTCGCTTTTTCCGTCCACCACCTCTTCGTTCGCGAGCACACAGCCCAGCGCCTCGCACCACCAGACGGGCACTTCGGCCATGTAGGCCAAACCTTTTT
This sequence comes from uncultured Planctomycetia bacterium, assembly GCA_964489945.1. Taxonomy (GTDB): domain Bacteria; phylum Omnitrophota; class Gorgyraeia; order 2-02-FULL-51-18; family 2-02-FULL-51-18; genus CAZBAY01. Next base: position 3,052 of record CAZBAY010000058.1, on the reverse strand, counting down.
TATAAAGCTGAAGGAAGATCCACTGGGTCCAGCGGACGTATTCGGGGTCAGTCGTGTCGATCTCGCGGTCCCAGTCGTAGCTTAAGCCGAGCGACCGGATCTGGCGTTTGAAAACCTGTATATTTTTCTGCGTCGTGACGGCCGGATGCGTGCCGGACTCGATCGCATATTGCTCGGCGGGAAGGCCGAAGGCGTCCCAGCCCATCGGATGCAGGACATTGAACCCCTGCATGCGCTTGAAACGGCAGTAGATATCGGTGGCGGTGTAGCCTTCGGGATGGCCGACATGGAGCCCCGCCCCGGAAGGGTACGGGAACATGTCGAGGACGTAGAGCTTTTTCTTGCCCGGCGCGTCTTCGGAGGAGCGAAAGGTCTTATGCTCGGACCAGAAAGCCTGCCACTTGGGCTCGATCGACTGGAAGGGATAAAGGGATTCGGCCATGCCGGCCATTCTACCCTTTATACAGGCTGCCTTTCAAGGATGGCGAGGAGCTCTTTGCACAGGAGCGCGTGCCTTTTCTCGTCTTTGATGAGCTGTTCGAAGTGAGGTTCGATCGAATGGCCTTTGTATTTGGTCTTGCACTCTTCCAAAAGTTTCTCATAGTCCGTGACGCTCTGCTCTTCCAGCTTAAGCATTTTGTCAAAACGGATCTTCCAGAGCTCCTGGTAAAGCCGCCGCTCCATCATTTAGACCCCAATTCGACGATGAGCTTGAGAAGCTCCATGTGGTGTTCGGTGTCTTTGATGAGGCTATCGAAGATCCGCCGGACCCTGTCGCGGTCTTCGGAGTTAAAAAAAAGCAGGTCGGAGCCGTTTCGATAATAGAGCGTCAGGACGAAGATATCAGTCTCTTCCTCCTGGAGCGAATGCGCGATCTTTCGGACGAATTCATCCGGTAATTTTGACATCCACGCTCTCCGTCTGTCCCTCTTTAACGCTCACCGGCTGGCGCCGCTTCCCCAACCATTCGTGCCAGATCTCTATTTCGTAGTCGCCCGCCGGAAGCCCCTCAATAATAAAGTTTCCGTCCGCGTCCGTCAACGCATAATAAGGCGTGTCAGTGACAATCACGTACGCGCTCATCCAGGTGTGGCCCGCGTCGCACCGCAGTTTGATGATGTCCGCCTTGCCAAGCTTGTGGTTCACTTCCATGCCCATGATCGGCACGGCGATATTGAAGGCCGTTGAGCCGTCCTCATAAAAGCCGTGCGCGTTGTGAAGCACAGCGTCGCTCGAGGTGATGACGAGTGTCGATCCGGCCGGAAGCGCCTGCACATGCGGAGCGAATTGGCACTGGACCTGGTCCAAAACGCCTTTCTTCGGAACGAGTTCCCCTGTGGCTCCGAGAATTTTTACGAAGGCATTCGCCACGCCGTTCTCGGCGCCGAGAATGATCTTTGAGACATCCTGATGCGCCCCGCAGGTTGACGTATCGCTTTTGACTTCCACCTTTTCGCTGGGCGGCGCCATACCCTCAAAGATCACGCGGCCTTTGACCGCGCCCTGAGCATGTGCGACAGAAGCGGCAACGAGCATGAAGGAAGCCAGCGCGAGAAATCGAAGCGGTTTCATTGGATCTTCTTTAAAATTTCTGGGTTTTCCGGACCTTCCACATGGAGCGTCCCGATCGCTCCTTTGTTGATCCGGAAAATGCTGTGGTCCACGAGCGTGAAATCACCGGGCACATCGACCTTGAACTCCACCATGCTCGCCCCGCCCGCCGGGATGAGCGTCGTCTGGACGTTGCGGCTGGGATCAAAGAGCGAGGCCTCGCGGTAAACCCGGTCGAAGATCTCGCCGATCACGTGGAACGAAGAGACAAGGTTAGGCCCGATATTGCCCACAAAAAGGCGCACCGTCTCGTTGGTGTTGGCCTGTAGCGCGCCGTCGCCGGTGAGCGCCCCGACTTTTCCGTTAAAAACAACGTAAGTCGGATTCTCGTCCATCCCGTTCTTGGAAGAAAAGGGAGCGAGGCCTTTCGTGCCCGCGGGAGTTTCCGTGTAAAACTCGCTTTGCATGACGTAATACTCACGGTCCACTTTGGCCATCCCTTCTTTGGGCTCAACGAGGATAAGGCCATAAAGGCCGTTCGAAATATGCACCGGAATGGGCGGCGCCGCGCAATGATAAACAAAAAGGCCGGGATTGAGCGCCTTGGCCTGGACGATCGACTCCTTGCCCGGCTCGGTCATCAGTAGACACGCCGCCCCGCAGGGCCCCGTCATCGCGTGAAAATCCACCGTGTGGGTGTTCTTGGCGTCTTTGGAAGTCTTAAAATGAAACTCGATCGTGTCGCCTTCCCGCACACGGAAGAACGGGCCCGGTACGTGGCCGTTATAGCCCCAGAAATCGTATTCGACGCCCTTCGAAAGCTCACCGCGGTACTCGGTCGCTTCCATGCGGACGATCACCCTCGCCGGGGTGTCCCGCGTGATCGGCGGCGGCACATTCGGGGCGAACCCCATTTCCGCCTCAATGACCGGCAACTCCTGGGATTGAGCAAACACCCCCGGAGTGAAAGAAAAAACACCAAACACGAAGACTGCGGCCAAAGCGCTTGTTCTCATCGTTCCTCCTAGATTAAGATAACCTATCTGAGTGAAGTTTAAAGCCCGCCCGCAAAAATGTCTGTGACGGACGTCACACAGCGATCCTCTTGATCAATTTCTTTCCTTCTTCATCGCGTCCTTGAAGATCGCCTGCTCGATCAGGAACTCCTTGCGCGCCCGGATCTTTTTCATGTGGCCTTCCGTTTTCTCTCTTTCCACACCCAGGTGGTCCAGCGCGGCGCGCGTGAGCTCAAGGCTCACTTCGAGCTCCTCCATGACGACGAGGTCCGCCCCCAGCTCATACAACCGGCTCACATCCCTCTCGAAGCGCGTCCGCACGATGAGCGAGACTTCGGGATTCATCCGTTCGACGAGCTTGATGATCTCGGTCAGCGCGGTCTGGTCCCCCGAACTCAAAATGACGGCTTTCGCGCGCTCGATGCCCGCTTTCTTGAGAACTTCGGCGTTGGCCGCGTCCCCGTAAAGAGCGGACAAACCTGCTT
>CAZBAY010000057.1:0-5561 GCA_964489945.1 uncultured Planctomycetia bacterium | reverse complement strand
GACTTTTGGAGACCTCATAGGAAAAATCCACGTGACCCGGCGTGTCGATCAGATTAAGGATATAATCCTCGCCATTCTTCGCGCGGTAGTTGATGCGCACGGCGCTGGCCTTGATCGTGATGCCGCGCTCCTGTTCCAGTTCCATGTCGTCGAGGAGCTGGTTGTGGAACGTGCGGCTGTCGATCGCGCCAGTGAATTCGAGGATACGGTCCGCCAGCGTGGATTTGCCGTGATCGATGTGAGCGATGATGCAGAAATTTCTTATATTTTTTTGGTTCATCGGACCAGACTGAACGCGAGCTCTTTGCCTTCGCTGGCAAGGGCTTCGGCCAGCTTCAAAGAAGTGCCTTCCGAGTAGATCCGGAGGATGGGCTCCGTGCCGGAAAGCCTGAAGAGAAGCCAGCTATCGTCCTCAAGGATGAATTTGGTCCCGTCCTGGCGGTTGACCCGGGCGACGGGATGGCCGCCGAGCTTCGCCGGCGGATGCTGGGCCAGATGCTCAAAAAGTTTAGCCTTGAGCTCGTTGGGATAATGAACGTCCTGCCGGACATAGTAAAGCTTGCCAAACTCCTTCTCGACGTTTTGGAGGATCTCGGCGAAGCTCTGCCCGCGCATCGCCATCATTTCGACAAGCAATAGTCCCGACAGCATTCCGTCCCGCTCGTAAAGATAATCCTGGAACCCGATGCCGCCGGATTCCTCTCCGCCGATCAGCACATTCTCCCGGCGCATGATCTCGCAGACATATTTGAAACCCACCGGTGTTTCATGCACTTTGAGGCCAAATTTCCGCGCGACTTTATAGATGAGACCGGTGTTGGAGATCGTCGTGACGACGCTTCCTTTCCGCTTCAGGTCCTCGGCAAAGTGAAGAAGGATGAGCGAAAGAATGATGCCGGGCGAAACGAACTCCCCGCCGGGGCGGATCGCGCCTACGCGGTCGGCGTCCCCGTCCGTCACGATGCAAAGGTCGTAGTCCCCCGATTTCATCATGTCCATGGAAAGCTTCAGATTTTGAGGAATGGGTTCCGGCGCGATCCCCCCAAAATGAATGTCCCGTTCGCCGCGTACGCTCTTGACCCGGATATTCCCGCCCGCGAGCATTTCCTCAATATAATTGTCGCCGACGCCGTGCATCGAATCGACGAGAATGCGGTAGGGTGACTTTTTGATCACGTCGAGCCGGATGTATTTTTTCAGGAAATCGAGATACCGGCGGTTGATATCGGTGACAACAGGATTCGCGGGAGAAAAGGGTTTCTTCACGACAGGGTTTTTTCCGATCAGGCTTTCAACCGCGTCCGTGATCGACTTGTCCGCAGAACCGCCGAAATCGGTCTTCACCTTGATGCCGTTGTAGCGCGCCGGGTTGTGGCTCGCCGTCACCATGATGCCGGCGTCACGCTTTTCGTCCACGATCTTGAAACTGACCGCGGGCGTCGGGCAAGGGTGGTCCGAAAGCGCGGCGTCAATGCCGTTGCCGGCAAGGATCTCAGTGAACGTCTTCGCGAAATTTTCTGAATTTTCCCGGCGGTCAAAGCCGACCACGACGCTGGGGCGGTCCTTTTTCCCTTTTTTCCGGAAATCGCCGTTCAGGTAATCACAGAAAGCCTGCGCGACGAGTTCCACGTTCTCAAACGTGAACTCCTTGTCCATCAACGCGCGCCAGCCGTCCGTGCCGAACTTTATTTGTGACATCTTAAGTCGTCTATCGCCTGTTTGGTATCTTTGCGGCCAAAAATGGCCGTACCGGCCACAAGCACGTTGGCCCCTGCCTCCACGGCCTGCCGGCCCGTCTCCTTGTTGATCCCGCCGTCCACCTGGATATCTCCCCCGTAGACCGCGCGTAGTTCGCGCACCTTTGGCATCACCTCAGGCATGAAAGCCTGCCCGCCGAAGCCGGGGTTCACCGTCATCAGAAGCACCAGATCAATATTTTTCAAATGTGCTTTGATCGCCGAAAGCGGCGTCTGCGGCCTCAGAGAAACGCCGCGCGTGACGGAGCAGGAGCGGATGAGCTCAAGCACTTCCGCCAAGTTGTCCGGACACGCCTCTGCGTGCACGGTGATGTTGTCAGCCCCCGCCTCCGCAAAGCTTTTCACGTATTTTTCCGGGTTTTCTATCATCAGGTGCGCGTCGAGCGGCAATTTTGTGATTCGCCGGATCGCTTTTACAATGAAGGGCCCCACCGTGATATTCGGGACAAAATGCCCGTCCATCACGTCGATGTGAAGCAGCTCACATCCCGCCTTTTCCACCCGCTCCACCTCCGCGGCAAGATTCGCGAAGTCCGCCGCCAGAAGCGACGGCGCTATTTTTATGCGTCTCTCCATGATCTCCCTCTAAAATATGGAAAAATAGTATAACAAAAACAACGCGGGAACTGGCTAAGAAAAAGAAAGAAGCCTGCGGAGGTCCTTCTCCAGGCGCGGTTTCTGAGGCCCCACGAGCGCGAAATTGAAGGAATCCGGGCGGAAAATGCCCCGCGCCACTCGGCGCAGATCTCCCGCCGTGACCGCGCGGACCTTCTGCGTGATCTCTGCCGGCGTTTTGCAGCGCCCGAGCGACACGACGCTCTCGCCCACCCAGAGCATGTGATTCATGCTGTTCTCGAGTCCGAGGCCCAGCTGTCCGAGGTAGAATTCTTTCGCGCGTTTGAGCTCTCCGGCGGTCACCGGCCGCCGGGCGGCCTTCTCAAGCTCCTTCAGGATCACGGCCATCGCGTCCTTCACTTTCCGGTTATCGATGCCGGCCTCGACGCCGAACGCCCCCGTTTCGTGGAATTTCCTCACGAACGAGCCGACATCGTACGCCAGGCCCCGTTTTTCCCTGACTTCATTGAAAAGCCGCGAGGACATGTTCCCTCCGAGGATAATGCTCAGGAGTTCGAGCGCGGTTTCATCCGGGTGGTCCTTCTGGAACGCGTGCATCGTGAACGCCAGGTGAGTCTGCTCCGTTTTTTTGAAAAAGATCTTGAAGCGGGGCTCGGTCTGGCGCGCTTTGAAAAGCGCGTATTCCTTCGGAGCGCCGTTCTTTCTTGAGGCGAAGCGCGCGGCGACGCTCTTCACAAGTTTTTTTTGGTCGATAGCGCCCGAGGCCGCGACCGTAATGAAGCCTGGCTGATAGTAAGTGTCCCGGTAAGTCCTGATCTCTTGCCGCGACATCGCGCCCACCGTTTCAAGCGTCCCGGCCAGCGGCCTTCCCAGCGCGTGCGACGGCCAGGTGATCTCCGAAAGGATCTCCTCGACGAGGTGAGCCGGCTGGTCCTGCGTCATTTTGATCTCTTCCATGACAACGGTACGCTCTTTCACGATGTCCGCCTCCCGCAAAGAAGCGTTCAGCACCATGTCGCACAGCACGTCAAAAACCCGCTCAAAATGTTTCTCGGCCGCCTTGGCGAAGAAACAGGTGCACTCTTCAGCCGTAAAAGCGTTCAGCGCGCCTCCGACCCCTTCAACCTCCTCCTTGATCTGGTTCGTTGTGCGCTTGGAGGTGCCCTTAAAAACGAGATGCTCAAGAAAATGGGAAATACCGCTGAGACGCGGTGTTTCGTCACGGCCTCCGACGCGGACCCAAACGCCCACCGCGATCGAATTTCTCTCTTTGAGAGGCGCCGCCACGGCGCGGACGCCGTTAGCAAGCGCGCTTATTTCATAACGCATGTTATTCCCCCTTATTTTCTTGAGAAATCCATATAACTTTGAAGAAGCAGCGTCGCGGCCAGCCGGTCGCTGTGTTTTCTTTGTTTCTGGCGCGAGAGGCCCTCCTCTATCATCAGCCTTCCCACCTCGCGGCTTGACAGGCGCTCATCCCACGTTTTCACGGGGATCCCGAGCGCTTTTTCGGCCTCCGGTACCCACTCGAGGACCTCTTTCGCCTTCGGCCCCATACTGCCATTCATGTTGATCGGCAGGCCGATGACCACTTCTTTCACGCTGTACTCTTTGCAGACTTTTAAAAGCGCCTCAAACACCGATCGCCGACCGGTGTTCAGCAATGTTTCAAGGCCCTGCGCCGTAAACCCCAAAGGGTCTGAGACTGCGAGCCCTATTCTTTTTTCGCCATAATCGATCCCAAGCGTCCGCACCTTAGGCTTTGCCCCGGGCCGCGCGACGAGCCGCTTCCTCGGACTCCCCGCGTCCGCACACGAGGATGCCGCGTTCGGTTTTCACAAAAATGCGGTTTTTGAACCCTTGGGCAGAGATAGGTCTCCGCGTCTCATTATAAAGAAGGGAGCCGCGGCATTTCACCGGGCGGACGGGGCCCAATGTGACATTCCCATTTCCGTCTTTGACTGCCTTTTCAAAAAACATGTCCCAATTGCCCATGTCGCACCAATCCATCCGTGTCGGAACGACCACGACATCGTCCGCTTTCTCCATCAGGGCGTAATCGATCGAAAGTGCCGGAAGCTTGGCGTAATCCTTCAACGGGCGCTTCGGATCAAAAAGCCGCGTCATTTGCGGCGCGTGCTTTTCCATCGCGGCCAGAAACACGCCGGCCCTCCATGTGAAGATCCCGGCGTTCCAGAAAAAATTTTTGCGCTTCAAATAACCCGCCGCGGCTTTCCGGGTCGGCTTCTCATGAAAACGTTCCACGGAGCGGGACGCACGCGACTGGGAAAGCGCGGGGCCGGCCTGAACGTAGCCGTATCCCGTCGCGGGAAAGGACGGCTTGATCCCGACGACGACCAGCGACGGAGTTTCCTTCGCCGTTTGAATTGCGCTGCGCATCGTCCGCGTAAAGAGTTTCACGTTCTGGATCAGATGATCCGCGGGGTAAAAAGAAAGGGTTTCGTTTTGACCGAACTTTTTGGAGAGTTCCGAGACAGCCAAAAGAAGCGCCGCGGCCGTGTTGCGGCGCGAGGGCTCCACGAGTATCCTCGAACGGGGAAAACCCCTCAACTCACGGCGGATGACCGGCAAATGCGCCTTCGTCGTCACGACGTAAAGTTCGTTTTTTTTGTAGAGCTTAAGGAGCCTCCGGAGCGTTTTCTGGAGAAGGGATTCTTTGCCGTCGAGGCGGATGCAGTACTTGGGAAAGCCCGGGTGCGTCAAAGGCCAGAAACGTTCGCCCGGGCCTCCGGCCATGATGACCGCTTTGGGCATCAGGAAGTCTTCCCGAGCGCCCGTGCGAAAGGCCTAACGAACCGGCGTGAAAATTGAGAAGCGCTGAGCCTGGGATACTGCGCTAGAGCGCGCACGATCGCGCTTCCGATGATGACGCCGTCCGCGGCGCGAGCGGCTGCTTTGGCCTGCTCAGGCGTCGAGATCCCGAAGCCCGCGCAGACAGGCACGCGGGCCTTTTTCTTTGCCAGACGGATGTTCCGGGCCATTTCCGGAGAAAGAGCTTTCCTCGCTCCGGTCACGCCGGTAAGCGACACATAGTAAACGAACCCTCTTGAGGCTTTTGTGACAAGTTTGAGCCGTGCGGGGCCGCTCGTCGGCGCCAAAAGATAGACAACATGGATCCCATGCTTTCGCATCGCAGCGGAGACTTCTTTTCCCTCTTCGGGAGGCAGGTCCGGCACGATAAGGCCGTCCACGCCGGCCCTGCGAGCC
>CAZBAY010000056.1:0-2005 GCA_964489945.1 uncultured Planctomycetia bacterium | reverse complement strand
GTCCACCGGACAGACCGCCACGCACGCCGCGTACTGCTCGCCCAGGCACTTCTCGGTGATCACATGCGACATTCAACCCTCCTATTCAAAAAGTTTCTCCATGTCCTTGCCGAACTTCTTCATCTTCTTCTCGGCTTTCTTCCCCGCTTGCCGCATCGCCTTCGAGAGACGCTCGGCGGCGCGGTCAGCGCGGCGCTCGGCGAGGATCGCTTCTTTTTCGTCCTCGGGCTTGCCCAGCACGGCGATCCAGTCGGAAGCTTTGTCGATGGCCGTATCTTCCATGCCCGAGTTACCCGCCGCGTAAACAAAAGTCGGCACAAGAGCGCTCGCGAACGCGATCAAAAGCGCCGCCGCCAACACTTTCCTCATTTAAAACTCTCCTGGGTGTCCGACCGCTTTTCCGATTTTTCCTGGTACATCTTCCGGTCCGCGAGCTCAAAGAGCTCCGCGGGCTCCATCATTTCCCCGTGATAGGTGGCGACCCCCACGCTGACGGAAAAAGAAATCTTCTTGCAGATCTCCTCGGCAAAGAATTCCTTCCCCGCGATCTCGGCCTTCAGCCGCTCCGTCGCGACGACCGACTGCGCTTCGTCCGATTCGGGCAGGAGGACCACGAACTCATCTCCCCCGTATCTTATCAGAAAATCGGCCTTTCTGAAAATCCGCGTCATGATCTCCGCGGTCTTCTTGATGACAAAATCGCCGGCCTGGTGCCCGAGCGAATCGTTGATCGTCTTCAAATTGTCGATATCGATGATGGCCAGCGAGAACACGCGGCCGTACCGCCGGGCGATCTGGAAGAGCATGCCCAGTTCCCTTTGATAGAGATGCTGATTGTTGAGCCCCGTCAGAGGATCGGTCGTGGAGAGCTTTTGGTAGAACTGCCTGCGGTCCAGCGCCGCTTTTACCCGGGCCAGGAGCTCGACGATCTCAAAAGGTTTCGTGACATAATCGTCCGCGCCGAGCCGCAAACCCTCCACTTTGTCATGCGTCTCGCCTTTTCCCGTGAGAAAGATCACCGGGATCCCGGCGGTCGTCTCTTTCTTGTTGAGCCGCGCTTTCACTTCGAGGCCGTCCATGCCGTGCATCAAGACGTCCAGTAGGATCAGGTCCGGCTTCACCTCTTCAGCCTGGAGAAGGGCCTGACTGCCGCCCGCCGCCTGATGGACCTCGTAGCCGCCGTGCTCAAGCGTCCTTCTCAGAAGCTCAGAAACGCCCGGATCGTCGTCCACAACAAGGATAATCTCCTTTTTTTCCATTTTCTCCATAAAAACCTCACTTGGAGACGGCGGGCTCCTTCAAAAGGACCCTCACCGTCGGCAGGAGCTTATTAAAATCCAACGGCTTTGCCAGGAACGCGTCCCCCATCTCCGAGGTCTGCCGCTCATAGTCCTTTTCGATCAGTCCGCTGAACATCACGATCGGGATCGTCTGAGTCTGCGGGTCCCGTTTAAGTTGCTGACAGGCCTGCCAGCCGTCCAGCTTGGGAAGCAGAAGGTCCATCAGGATCAGGTCCGGTTTCTGCGAGCGCACGGCGGCAAGTCCCGCCTCTCCGTCCGCGGCGGTCATGACCTCATAGCCCGCGCCTCTGAGCTCCTTGGCGATCGCGCTCACCACGCTTTGTTCGTCATCCACGACCAGTATCCTTTTCATGTGTCCAGTACCTCCCTGACTTTTCGCACGAGCGCCTTTGGTGAAAAAGGTTTTTGAATGAAAGGGATGCTTCGGTCGAGGATCCCCTGCCGCACGATCGCCTCGTCGGTGTAGCCGGACGCGAAGAGGATCTTGAGATCAGGCCGATCGGCTTTGAGCTTGTCGGCAAGCTCTTTGCCCCCCATTCGGGGCATCACGACGTCCGTCAAAAGAAGGTCTATCTTGTTCCGGCCGAACTCCTCGGCAACTTTCAAAGCGTCCATTCCGCTAGCCGCCTCGATCAGATGGTACCCCTGTTCCTTCAGCACCCGCACGGAGAGATTGCGCACCATCGGCTCGTCCTCGGCCAGCA
>CAZBAY010000055.1:0-5569 GCA_964489945.1 uncultured Planctomycetia bacterium | reverse complement strand
AATCTCATCCCGGAGTGGAATGACCTCGTATACCGCGGCCTCTGGCGGGAAGCGCTGGACCGTCTCCACAAAACCAACAATTTTCCAGAATTCACCGGCCGCGTGTGTCCCGCGCCTTGCGAGGGTTCCTGTGTGCTCGGCATCAACGAGCCCGCCGTCACGATCAAAAATATAGAGTGCTCGATCGTCGACAAGGGGTTCGAGGAGGGGTGGATCGTCGCCGAGCCGCCGGCCCGCCGCACCGGAAAAAAAGTCGCCGTTGTGGGCTCAGGTCCCGCGGGACTGGCCGCCGCCGCTCAGCTCAACAAAGCCGGCCACACGGTGAGCGTTTTTGAGCGGGCCGACCGCATCGGCGGCCTTCTCATGTACGGCATTCCCAATCCCAAACTGGATAAGCAGGTCGTCCAGCGCCGCGTGGATCTTCTCGCGAAAGAGGGCGTGAAATTCGTGACCAACACTGAAGTGGGGAAAAATTATCCGTCGGAAAAGCTTCTCAAGGAATTTGACGCGTCAGTCCTCTGCGGCGGCGCGACAAAACCGCGCGATCTGCCGATCGAGGGGCGGAACCTGAAAGGGGTCCATTTCGCGATGGAATTTCTCCAGGCCAATACGCAGACCCTTTTGGACGGAAAACCTGCCGGAAACTTCATTTCGGCGGAAGGAAAAGATGTCATCGTGATCGGGGGAGGCGACACCGGCACCGACTGTGTCGGCACCTCGATGCGGCACAAGTGCAAGAGCCTCATCCAGCTTGAGATCCTGCCGAAGCCGCCGCTTCAGCGCGCGCCGGACAACCCCTGGCCCCAGTGGCCGAAAGTTTATCTTCTGGATTACGGCCAGGCGGAAGCGAAGGCCGTTTTTGGGGATGACCCAAGGAAATATCTCGTCACCGCAAAGAAATTCATCGGCGACAAGGAAGGCCGCGTTCAACAGATCCAGATCGTCGGCATCGAATGGCAAAAGGACGCGAACGGACGTTTTATTCCCAAGGAAATTCCCGGTTCCGAGAAGACGTTGTCCGCGCAGCTCGTGCTTCTGGCGATGGGTTTTCTGGGCCCTGAAGAAACGGTGTTGAAGGGCCTCGGCGTGGCGCAGGACGAGCGGTCAAACGCCAAAGCGGAGCATGGAAAGTTCGCGACGAACGTGAAGGGCGTGTTCGCGGCGGGCGACATGCGCCGCGGGCAGAGCCTCATTGTGTGGGCGATCAACGAGGGCCGGGGCGCCGCGCGCGCGGTGGACGAATATCTGATGGGGGAATCGGACCTTCCCTCGTGAGGGAATTGACAGCGTAATCGTTTCTTGTTAATCTAAACGACATCGTTAGGAGAAAAGAATGGCAATAAAGGAAAACAAGTACGCGGATAACGCCGCCGGCGCTTTCTACGTCGACACGCAGTGCATCGACTGTGATCTCTGCCGCCAGACGGCCCCCAACAATTTTGACCGAAACCAGAGCGGCGGCTATTCCTTCGTGAAAAAACAGGCGGCCACTCCCGAGGAAGAGGCCCTTTGCAAAGAAGCCAAAGAGGGTTGCCCGGTTGAAGCGATCGGCAGCGACGGCACCTGATCTGATTTTGTCATAGGGATTTTCAAAAGCCATGGTGACCCCATGGCTTTTTATTTAGGGGAATAAGATGGAAAAAGGCGATCTTCATGACGTCATCATCGTCGGTTCGGGCCCGGCGGGTTTCACGGCGGCGATCTACGCCTCGCGCGCGAACCTGAAGCCCCTGCTTTTTGAAGGCCTGGTGAAGGGAGGCCAGCCCGGTGGTCAGCTCATGCTGACGACCGATGTCGAGAACTACCCGGGGTTTCCCAAGGGCATTCTCGGCCCCGAGCTCATGGAGCTTTTCAGGAAGCAGGCGGCGCGCTTTGGGACCGAGCTTATCCAGCAGGACGTGACCGAGGTGGATCTTTCGAAACGGCCCTTCCGAGTCATTTGCGACGGCAAAACCTATTTGGCAAAAACGCTCATTGCCTCAACGGGCGCCTCGGCCAACTGGCTCAATATTCCCTCCGAAAAGGCGCTCCAGGGTTACGGGGTTTCCGCCTGCGCGACCTGCGACGGTTTTTTCTTCAAAGGAAAAGAGGTCCTTGTGGTCGGCGGAGGGGACTCGGCCATTGAGGAAGCGACGTTCCTCACAAAATTCGCGACAAAGGTGACGGTGGTGCATCGCCGCGACGCGCTGCGCGCCTCCAAGATCATGCAGGACAAGGCGTTCGCCAACAAAAAGATCGAATTCATCTGGAATGCCTCCGTCGAGGACATCAAGGACCCCGCGCAGAAAAAAGTGACAGGCGTCGTCCTAAAGGACCTCAAGACCGGAAAGATTTCCGAGAAAAAATGCGACGGCATTTTCATGGCGATCGGCCACACGCCGAACACCGAGCTATTTAAAGGAAAGCTCGAGCTTGACGCTAAAGGGTATATCAAGGTGCATGACGGCACGGCGACGAGCATTCCCGGTGTTTACGCCTGCGGCGACGTGCAGGACCACAAGTACCGGCAGGCGGTCACCGCGGCCGGGACCGGCTGCATGGCGGCCCTCGATGCCGAAAAGTTCCTCGAAGGCGGGCACTCCCAGCTCGCCGGACTCGAATGATCTTCACCTTCAAAAAAGACAAGACCGCGGTCCCAAAGAACTTACTGCCGCGGATGCGGACAAAAACGATCCCCGGCCCCCATTCCAAGAAGCTCACCGAATCGATGCGACGCTTTGAATGTCCGCAGATCACATTTGTGAACGAGCACGTTCCTGTTTTTCTCAAAAAAGCGTTCGGGACCAATCTCATCGACGTCGATGGGAACCGTTATCTCGATCTTACAAGCGCGTTCGGGGTGTGCGGCGTCGGGCACGCGTCTCCGGCCGTTCTCCGGGCCATCAAAGAGCAGTCCAAGGACATGATCCACGGGATGGGGGACATCCATCCCAATGACGTGAAAGTCCTTTTGGCCAAGCGCCTCTCCGAGATCACTCCGGGGAATCTGAACCAAACAATTTTTTCCTCTACCGGATCCGAAGCGGTCGAGACGGCGCTCAAAACCGCCGTCATGCACACTAAAAAGACGGGCGTCATCGCGTTCACGGGCGCGTATCACGGTCTGGGCTATGGCGCGCTTTCCGTGACGCACCGCGAGGATTTCAGGAAGCCGTTCCTAAAGCAGCTCGGTGGGTTCGAGTATTTTGCGCCGTTCCCCGATGCGCGGCTCTATGAGGGGAAAGCCGCCCAGGTTTCCATGAAAGCCGTCGCGTCGCTTGTGAAAAAGAACCGGCGCTCGAAGCACCCGGTCGGCGCCGTGATCATCGAGCCGATCCAGGGGCGGGGAGGGATCATCTCGGCCCCGCCTGAGTTCCTAAAAAGTTTGCGGGCATTTTGTGACGAGGAAAAGATCGTTCTCATCGCGGATGAGGTATTTACAGGCTTTGGCCGCACGGGGGCGATGTTTGGTATTGAGAAATCGGGCATCGTGCCGGACCTGATGTGCCTGGGCAAAGGCATGGGCGGCGGATTCCCGATCTCGGCGTGCATCGGGACGACCCGCGTCATGTGGTCCTGGGGCGTTTCGACCGGCGACGCGGTCCACACCAGCACCTTTCTCGGGAATCCCCTGGGCTGTGCCGTCGCGCTGGCCGTCATCAAGGAGATCGAAGAAAAAAAACTCGTCGAGCGTTCAAAGAATCTGGGCGACTTTTTCCGCAAGGAGCTTTGGAAACTGAAAGAAAAGTATCCGGTGATCGGGGACATCCGCGGCTCGGGCCTCATGATCGGCCTTGAGCTCGTCGAAAACCCGCTCTACGGCGGCAAGACGAAAAAAATCACGCCCGCGACCGAAAAGGCGAGAGCTTTCATTCTTGAGGCGCTGCGGCACGGCGTGGTGCTCATCCCGTCCGGCCCCGCCCACAACGTTATTTCCATCACGCCGCCATTTGTCATTTCGGAAAAAGAAATCTCGTTCTGTGTCAAGATGTTTGACAAAATTCTCCAAAAGATATAGATATCCAAAGGAAATGAATTCAATTTCAGGTTCAACCTCAGAAGATTCCAGCCGCAGATTGGACGCTGCAGCTTTCTTTTTAGCGGCTGTCTTTCTCCTTATCCTTGTAACGATGCACGAAAAGCTGCATCCCGTGATGAACACAACCACGGCTGAAATTGATGGTTATGTGACGACGGCCCGCAATATCCTGCAGGGCAGATTGGGAAGACTAAACGGTTTTCACCCGCCCTTATATCCTATTTTGGCGGCAGGGATGGGAGTTCTTGTAAAGGACGTATTTGTCGGGGCGAAGCTCGTTTCCTGCATTTTCGCCGCACTTTTAGCATGGTTCACCTACAGGCTCGGCAGTCTTTGTTTCGGCAGGCGGATAGGCCTTTTTGCGTTAGCTGCCGTGATCCTAAATCCTCACATTATTATGAATGCGCTCACCGCCTCGGCTGACATGACTTTCTCTTCGCTCGCGCTTTTGACGGTGTTGGCGGTTGTAAAGATAGACCAAAAACCCTTCCTTTTTTCTGTTCTCATTTTGCCGGTACTTTTCTCAGCCACGTTTTTAACCCGGCAGAACGCTGTTTTCCTTCTTCCATTGATAGCGATCGGAATTCTTTCAATTCCGCTGATATCTCCGAAGAAAAAAATAGGCCTATTCATACTTTTTTTGAGCACGGTTTGCGTTTTTCTTACGCCCTATTTTGTCTTTAATCAATACGTATTTGGGGCGTCTTTTCATTGTCCCCAGTATCAAAATTTGGCTATGAAGATATACCACACCTCCCCGGAAGGGATCCCCGATTGGATTTTTTTATCCCAAACTTCCAGGTTGTTTAACGGGTGGCTTCCCGTCATGTTTCATTCTCCCCAAGCATGGCTGTTCTCTTTCTTGAGGGAGTTAAAAATGTTTCTAGTGGTCTTCTTTCCTTCTTTTTTGGCGTCAGGTCTACCAGGAGTTTTGCTTTGTACTGTATTTTGGATAGGTCTTTGCAGGGAGATGTGTTGTTCTCGTGATCGAAAGAAGTGGGTCCTTTTCTCATTCTTTTTTTTGCATGTACTGCTTCTTTGTGTTTCTTTCTTTCCATGGATTCGTCTGATTTTACCCATCCTGCCGCTAACCTACTTTTTTGTCGGCAGCTTGATCTTTTCGAATTTCTATGACGGGGGGGATGTGAATGTAAGGAGAGGGAAAATACGCTATCTATCCGGTGTATTGGCTGTGGTGGTCCTTATGGCGCCAACTTTTGGAAGTATTCAAAAATTGTCCGAGTACGTAGGAGACCATCCCGTTCGGGAGATCGGCGCGCTCATGGAATTGGAGAAATTGAACGGCTCCGATATTGTCGTGGCGGGTGATCTACCCTTTCAGGATTTGGAGAGCCACGTAGCATTTGATTACCAGTTTCTCTACAAGTTACGCATAGGCAAGTGGAAGGATTATGATAGTTTTTGTCAGGCGCTGGAGAAGGAGCTTGTAGCAAAAAAAGCAAGTTGGGTTTTGCTAACGCGCTTTCCGAGGTACAGGTACGGTGAAAATGCGTTCATGCAAAAACTAAAACAAGGCGAGCCTCCGCCATT
>CAZBAY010000054.1:0-4189 GCA_964489945.1 uncultured Planctomycetia bacterium | reverse complement strand
CGGCGATGGATTTGACGAGGAAGTTCGGCCCATTTCCGATATAAGTCATCGCGCCGAAATAGACCGTCGCGACGCTGATCGCCCGTAGATAAGCCGGTTGTTCGGCCAACAGCTGAGGCACCGGGCCGTGAAGGCCGATCGCGGCGCTTAAGAAATTAAGATAGGTCGGCGCGTTATCGAGAACGGCCGAAAGCACGCCGCTCGCCCAAAAAAATTGCCCCACGCTTTCGATCCCGATCTTCGCCGCGTTGTGTTCCAGCCACTCGAGCGCCGGGATCATTGTCGCGAAGATCCCCGCAAACAGGATCGCCACTTCCTTGATCGGCATGAAATTAAAGGCGTTGCGTTCATGCACCTCTTTCGGGGTTGTCTTGTAGGAGAGCACGGCGGCTAGGATCATCAGGCCTTCCCGGAGAAAGGGCGGGTTGTTGATGAAGACTGATCCCAGGATCATCAGAAGAAAGAACACGTTGTGGACTCCCTGGAACATCCACTCCTCGTGAGCGGTTTCCTTCGCGCGGATCTGAGCCGGCGCTTTCCTGAAATTCAAGCTGTCGACGACGAAGAAAATGGCGAGCACCGCAGCCACCGAAGGCACCCAGATCTGCCAGACATTTTGGATCACCCAGAAGAACGGCACTCCTCTTAAATATCCCAGAAAGAGCGGCGGATCGCCGATCGGCGTGAGCCCCCCTCCGATATTGCTCACGAGAAAAATGAAAAAAAGGATATGGTACGACGTGATCCGGTATTTATTCATGCGGATCCACGGGCGGATCAGCACCATCGAAGCACCCGTCGTGCCTAGAATGTTCGCCAGCACCGCCCCGATCAGCAGAAAGACGGTGTTGACCACCGGGGTGGCCTCGCCCTTCACATTGATATGGATCCCGCCCGCGACGATGAAGAGAGAGCCGATCAGAGCGATGAAACTGAAGTACTCAAGCCCGCTGTGGAGAAGGCTTTCCGTGTTCTTCAGCCCGAAAATATAATGAAGGACCACGAGGAGGCCGAGCCCGAGTGAAACCCAGGGGTATTTTTTCTCCCAGAAATGCGGATTGACGAGCGGAAAGATCGCGATCGAGGCCAACAGCAGAACGAACGGAATGACCCAGACGAGCTCGCCGAGCATCAGGGGGTAACAGCCGCCGCGGCGATCGCGTTTTGGGCGAATGTGATGAAGAAATTCGGGAAAATACCGAGTAAAAGGAGCGCGCAGAAAAGCGCCAGCCCCAGCGCCCGGAGCGGGACCGAAAGGCGGATCGGGTCCTGAGTCTTGGGTTTCTCAAGATAGGCGTGTTTTACGATCGTAAGGTAATAGAAGAGGGAGACGACACTATTTAGGACACCCCAGAGGACGAGGAACCAGTGGCCTTTATCCATCGCCGCTGAGAAGAGGATCCATTTTCCGGTGAAGCCGACGAGCGGCGGAATGCCTGCGAGCGACAGGAGGCTTACCAGAAGAACGAGCGAGAGGAACGGCGACCGCTCGGCGAGCCCGTCAAAATGCTCGATCTGCGGATTGTCGTGATTCATGGATTTGGCAACGAGGATCACCGCCAAAAACGCCCCCGTGTTCATTAAAACGTAAGCCATCGCGTAGAAAAAGCTTGAGGAATAACCTTCGGAGCTTCCCGCCAATAGCGCCACGAGAATATATCCGGCCTGCGCGATGCTGGAGTAAGCCAGGAGGCGTTTTACGTCCTTTTGGACGAGCGCGACGCAATTGCCAAGTGTCATAGATATGAAGGCCAGGAAACTTAAGATCGTCACGAGTGCCGGCGAAACGCCCATGAGCTGGAAGACGCGGATCAGGATGGCGACCGCGGCGGCTTTGGAGGCGGTCGCGATGAAATTCGTGACGGGGGTGGCGGCGCTTTCATAAACATCAGGCGCCCAGAAATGGGCCGGAAAGCCCGAGAGTTTAAATAAGAACGCGAAGGACGCGAACACGAGTCCCAGCGTGAAAGCCGGTTCTCCGATAAGCGCGGGCGCTTTCGCGGCGATCTCCGCGAGGGAGAAGCTTCCCGAAAGCCCGGCGACGAGGCTCATGCCCCAGAGAAAGACTCCCGACGTGGCCGCTCCGAAGAGGAGATATTTAACGGCGGCCTCGGCGTTCCGTCCGTCACGGCGGAGGGCCGATAAAAGATAAAGCGAATAGGCCGACAGCTCAAGCGCGATGTAAAGCGTCAGGATGTCGGCGGCCGACGTGATCATCATCATGCCAAGCGTTCCCGTGAAGAGAAAGAAATAGTATTCCGCCTGCCGGGACTCATCGATCGAGATCATTTCTTTTGAAAAAAGGATTGTGCACAAGAACGCGATGGATAGAAGGATCTTGAAGCCCTGCGAGAGCAGATCGACTTTGTAAGTCCCGAAAAAGGCGTCTCCGAGAGAGGAAAGAGAAACGCATGATCCTGCGATGAGGACTACACCGGACAAGAGCATATAGGGATGCAGGATCTTCGCGACGGTTTCCTTTTTTCCAAGAGAGAAAATGAATAGGACGGCCGCGAGGATCAAAACAAGCGTTTCAGGAATGAAAAGGGACAAATTCATTTAGCTACCCATCAATGTTTTGGTCGTGACGGAGATCCACCCGATGAAAACCTGGGGGAATATCCCCGAGAGGATGAGGCAGGACACCAACACCGCCCGCGGGATGAACTGGAGCCAGCCGATGTCCTTAAATTCCTCGTGCTTGACGTTCGTCGGCCCGTAAAAAGCGCTTTGGATCGCGCTCAAAATATAGTAGGCCGTCACGAGAAGCGCGATGATGGAGAGGACCCCGATGACGGGATAAACTTTCACCGCGGCGATCGTGACGAGAAGCTCCGCGACAAAGGTCCCGAGGCCCGGGATACCGAGGCCGCAAAGGCCCGCGATGATGAAAAAGGCGGAGATCTTCGGCGCCTGCTTCGAAAGCCCTCCGAGCTCGTCGACGTTCCTCGTGTGACAGCCATCATAGATGAAACCGACGCAGGCGAAGAAAAGGGCGGTCATGATGCCGTGCGCGAACATTTGCAGCACCGCGCCGTTGAAACCGATGGGGGAGAGCGTCGCGATGCCGAGAAGCACGATCCCCATATGGCTGACGCTCGAGTAGCCGATCATGAATTTTAAGTCTTTTTGCTGAGTCGCGACCATCGCGCCGTAGACGATGTTGCACAAGGCAAGCACCGCGATGAGATAAGCCCAGTGTTTGGCCCCTTCCGGCAGCAGAAACACCGCGATGCGGAGGATCCCGTAAGCGCCAAGCTTCATCAAGACACCCGCGTGCAGCATCGAGGCCGCGGTGGGCGCCGCGACGTGACCGTCCGGCGACCAGACATGGAACGGAAAACAGGCCGCCAGCACACCGAATCCGATGAAGAGACCGAGGAAAAGGATGTTCTGGATCTGGGGCGTGAACTGCACGTATTTTTTAAGGGCCAGGAGATCAAACGTGTGCCCGCCCGGCAGGCTGTACATATAAAGGAAGCCCGCGAACATCAGAGCGCTGCCTAAAAGAAGATAGAGCGTCAGTTTCATCGCGGCGTACTGTTTATTGGTCGAGCCCCAGATGACGATAAGCAGGTACATCGGGATGACCGCGATCTCATAAAACAGGAAAAAGAAAAAGAGGTTCGTCGTCATGAAGACGCCGAAGACGCCCGCGACGAGGAACATCATGTTCGCGAAAAAGTCCTTCACGCGGAATTTGACCGAGAATGACACGAGGACGCCGGTGAAAATGACGATCGCCGTGAGGAGGATCATCGTGATGTTAAGTCCGTCCACGGCGTTGGAATAGTTGATCCCGTAGCTTTTGATCCATTCGACGTGCTCGACGAACTGAAAGGAGGGGTTTGTCGCGTCGAATTTAAGGCAGAGAAGGATCGACAGGACGAGCGTCGCCGACGAAGCTACCAGCGCGATGCCGCGAATGACATTTTCATAGCGGGAGGGCGTCAGGAGGATCAGGAAGAGCGCCGCGACCGGGCAAAGCAAAATAGTTGTTAAAATAGGGAAGTTCATGTTGTTTTAATGATCCAGAACATGATCACCACGCCGACCCCGAGGGCCAGCGACAGGTAGTCCTGCAGCCGGCCGTTCTGGAGACGCGAGGTGAGGCGGCCGAGGCGCATCACGCTGAAAGCGCTTTGATTGACCATCAGGCCGTTGATGATATTTTTGTCGAACCACTCAA
>CAZBAY010000053.1:0-4802 GCA_964489945.1 uncultured Planctomycetia bacterium | reverse complement strand
GCGGCCATCTTCTCGCAGTCGATCAGCATAAAGCTCGACCAATTCTTGCGCGGATAACTCGTCTGCACCCTTCCATCCTTTTTGATCGTGCTTGTCGGGCGCTGGTCATGCTTCACGACGCGCAGCCAGTAAGGGCCCATATCCAAATTCCACACTTCGTTGATGTTCGCCAGGCAAACCATGTCATTATCCATGAAGATCGCTTTCCCCTTATAGCCGCAAAGGTATGGCACCAAGAACCGTGTATAGGTGAATTCCGTCGATTGAAGCGGGTCGTGAGGACGCTTAAAACCGATGGTCCGCTCCAGCTCTTTCAAGTCGAGCAGCTCGATAGAGAGAGCCGTTGAGCTGTGTTTTTCGAGAGAATATTCCAAAACGTCGGACGCGATCGGCATTCGGCTGTCATATCCGATAAATACACGTGGATTCAAATCAATTCCCTCCCCTGATCTCGTTGAGGATCCTCTCGACCGCGTTAAGGCCCGAGCCGCTGAAATGCCTCTGAAGCTCATCATAAGGATCGGGCCGAAGTTCCCGGCCTCCCGGGCGCATCGCCCCTTCCAGACGCGCCCAGCAGGCTTCGGGATCGTTAAGATCCAAAAAATCATCCGAGATGAACGAACAAAACCGTTTATCCGAATAATCATAAACCATGGCCGGACGCCGTAAAAGCGCCGCCTCGTAATGGACGGTTGAGCCTGTCGTAAGAACCAAGTCTGACGCCGCGACTATTTTCTCCGAAGGGTATTTCTGAACGACCTGAGTTCTTTGCCTCACGCCGGCATCAAATTCATCAATAATGCCCTTCGTAAACCAGTCATGTTGGTATCTTGGGTGCGGTTTTACAAGCAAGCGGGTATCGTCGTGCTTTGCGATAAAACCCAACGTTATCCTGAGGCTTCGTTCAAAAATATCGTGGAACAAGGAGGCTCGGGGATATTTGGTGGTATCCGTCTCATGGGTCAGGACTTCTGATAACGCCAAAAGAATGAGGCGGGAATTTTCGGGTATCGCAAAATCCCTGAAAACTTCTTTTTTGGCCCTGGGAATGGCCAGCGATCTTAGCTGTTCATATTGCGGGGCGCCCGCTTCAATGATCTTTGTCTCCGGCACCCCTAGAGCTACGAACCTCGCTTTCGTACTCGGGCCCCAGGCCAGGATCCTGCTGGAGATCGATGGAACGCAATTGATCTTTGAATTGGGCACTCCATGGATCAGGCAGTATGTCTTGATCCCCCCAATATTTGCGCACGTCACAAGCGTTTTGTTGAACACGTTCACGTCCTCGTCCACAACGACGGCGCGAGGCTTGAGCCGCATCAAGATCTCATAAAAGGGATCGACCCAACCAACGATGCTTTTAAATTCACTCAACACAACGCGCCGCATCTCATCCCGGATAAGGGGCCAAAAGTTAACACCCTGAGCGTTGAAAAATAGCTCGGATTTAAAAAAGTGATCCATGGTTTCAAAGATATTTTGGAAAGGGACATCCGCTTCCCTGGACGACCGCTGAGTAAAGTCATCGGGGGTGATATGTAAAAATGAGTGGACCTTTCCCAAAAAGAACGCCTTCTCGGAGAAAGTAGGCCTCAGATAATAATTGCGGCGGGATCGGCGAAGAATCGGCATCGAGTATTTGGGGGCGGACGAGAATAAAATGCCTTCTTTATTCGGATGGGTCGTTGACAACCGATTGAAAAATTTTAACCATTCACCAAACTTTTCCTTAAAAGAGCCGCGGCGGTTTTCCTTCCCTGACGCTTCGGCTTTTGCCGGTGTTACACGATTAAATAAAATGCCTTTTTGTTCACACCAAAACCGGACCGACTTGCCCCATAATGTCCCATCGTCGGCTAAAACCACCTCTCCCACTTTCTTGCTCTGGAAAAGACGCTCGATAAGATAAAGCTGCCGCAAAACAATAAAGAAATGGCGCTGCAGTGTCCGGGTCACCATCTCACCCATGCAGACGCCTCTATAAGTGATGGCCTGCTGCATTCCATTCTGCATGAACCATGTCTCAGCCAATTTTGAAGAAAATTCCAGCAAGGCATTGAATGGCTCATCATCGGACGAGAGATCATCATCCGCGACGGCCTTTGCGGACCATGCCGCGTCAATGTGGCTTAATTGATAAAGCGGATTGGTAAGGTAAATCACGTCGCTCGGGTGCTGAGCGGCCGCGCGCCCCGCCTCGATCCCTTTCACGCCGGGTGTTAATACCAAAGCCTTCAATTTTGAAAACTCCTTAAAATTTCATCCGCCACTCGTTGTGAAGAATGGCCGTCCCTCGAATGCAAATAAGGCTCCACAATTTTCTCCTGCTTTTCGACCCACTCCGCCAGAGGAACTCTCCCCTCCCCGAGGTCTAAAAATAACTGCCGGGCCCCCTCATAGGACCGAACGATCGGCGTGATCCCATCTTTTGTAAAGGGAACGTCTTGTTCATAATTAAAGGGTGAAAAATTGAGGTTGACCACCGGCACTCGCGCCAAAACGGCTTCGAGCCCCGCGGAGGAAATGCTATTGGCTACAAGGTCACAGCACCCAACGTACTCGACAGCCAAACCATCCTGCACCCATCGAATATTTTCACTTAGCCCGCCGATTTGCCTGAGCAGGCACTCATAAATGGCCGCTTCCCCTTTCTCGAGGCGAAACTTGTAGATAAAATTTACATTCGGAACTTCCCTCGCGATCCGAAGAAAATATTCGGCGGTCCTCATAATTTCAAATCCCGTGGAGGCCCGCTTTTCAATGTACTCAAACCCGTTCGGCCTCGCTCCACCCGGAACGGCCAGCACCAACGGTTTTTCGGGTGACCAGCCGAAATTTTTGCAAATTTTTTCTCGGGAAGCCCTCCGGTCTTGGGGGTCAGCGCACATGGCATCGTATTTAGGACAGCCCGTGATGGTGATCTTCTCGGGAGAAACACCCCATTTCTGCAAAACATCCCTCTCATAGGCGCCCCAGACAGCGATGTGGTCCGCTGCCATTGGAACAAACCCTTCAGGATTGACGGGAAGCCCGTGCATGATCACCCATGTAGGGATATCGAGGCTTTTCGCGGCGCACACCAGCGCCCTATTAAGCGGCAGGACATCCTCATCCACCACAACGCACTGTGGCTGGATCGCCTTCAAGTTCTTTACGGCCTCATCAAAGAAACGCTTTATCCGGGGCGCTTCCCATCTATAAAAGTTCCGGATCCTGTCCCAAACCACCGGTAAAAAATCCACCCCGTCCACCTCGAATGTCTTGCGGCCCTCAAAAGCCTCAAAGAACGCTTTTTCTTCAAAGGGAAGCGGCTTTGAAGAATAGCCCGGAACGGTGAAAGGCAGCTGCCCGCCGCGAAAGGAGGCCAGAAATCCTTTGTAAGAGTTGACATATTTCACGCGCAAGGATCTCGTCTTTCTCTCCGAAAGCGCCTTTCTGACAGGCGTAAGCAAACCCGGGTTGCCTGAAAATAAAACGGGAGCACGCTTGGTCCGGCTGAGCAGCCCACCCAGCCCCTGCCGGCACTGATCGTGCAAAGTGTGCTTGGATTCCTTTGAGATCGGGCGAACCATGCCATTCAGATCGAAGGACTCTGTCTCAAAAGCCCAACGGCCCCCCAGGGACTTGAGCAGGGATGGCACGGAGGATTCTTCCATTCCTAAACGAACGCCGTAATATTGTTCGGGATCGCAAGTGTACGTGGTTGTAAAAAGCTTGGCTGGCGTTTCCTTTTCATTTAAAACATCCAACAACGCATACGCCCGGAAGAGCGCGAGGAAATAATAATCAAACTCGGAAATATAGAGCATTTCTGGTTTGAGATCCTTATAAAGCGGCGGAGCGTCTTGAAACCAATTCGAGGCCAGCTCATAAGCCTTTTTCTCCAGCCGCTCACATTTAGCCGGCGCTTTGTGAAGATAATCACCGTCCCGCGAAATGGCGACCCCGCTTTCTCCGAGCACCGACGCTGACCGGGCATCGTAGCAAAGCCATTGATCGGCGGAGACCGTCTTCACGCGGTCTTTCCAAAAAAAGGCGCTCTGGGGGCCCTGAACGAGCACAACGCTCTTCGTCATTTTTATAAAACCCTCAACCTCTTTGGTCGCCGAACTGAGGTAGCAGCGCGGCGATCAGTTTTTCAGACTTTTCATCGACGTGCTTGATCGTAAAAAGCCGGTCTTCCAACGGCAGGATGCCGATCCGGCCTCCGACAAGCTTTCCGGAACGGATAATGTGGGATGCGGTGACGCAACCCAGGCCGTAAAGGGCCTCATAAAGCGGCTGTTTCCGCTCACGCGATTTCAAACCTTCTCCCACCTCAACAAACGTGTGATCTCCGTTGTGCATCCAGAAATTCTGATAATCCGTGTAACCGGCAAACACCGTGTCGAGTCCTTTGTGCTGAAGGTCCTCAATGAGCTCGTTAAAAAGATTTTTGGGCCTAAAAGGATAAAGATAATTGACGTTCAAGATCGCGTCGGGAAAATCGCCTTGACGCTCAATTTCAGAAAGCGCATACCGGAGAACATCCTCAATGGTCCGCTCCTTCGACAGAAGATCCTGCGGGCGCGGAATAAAACGCGCGCCCTTCTTTTTGGCGATGGCCTCCGCTTGCGGGTTCTCGGCGA
The DNA here is from genome assembly GCA_964489945.1 of uncultured Planctomycetia bacterium. Classification (GTDB taxonomy): domain Bacteria; phylum Omnitrophota; class Gorgyraeia; order 2-02-FULL-51-18; family 2-02-FULL-51-18; genus CAZBAY01. The sequence goes on along the minus strand of CAZBAY010000053.1, from coordinate 174 downwards.
TCACGGTGATGGATCTCACATACTTGGCCGCCTTGAGGCTGTCCAGGAGCTCTTCGAGAAGATTACAGCCGGCCACCATCCGGATAGGTCCCAACACCGGGACGACCGCCGCCACGTTAGAGTTTTCTGCTTTCAGTGTGTCCGGCAACCCATTCACCGCCTCCTTTTCGAAGA
>CAZBAY010000052.1:0-1662 GCA_964489945.1 uncultured Planctomycetia bacterium | reverse complement strand
GCGCTCACCGGAAACTGGTCAGGAGTTTTGACGAGATAAGGGCTGACATCTTGTCAAAACTGAGGGCCGGCAAAGCTTCACCGGAACAGATCGCAAGGGTGGAAGACGCGTTTGACGACTTGTTGGCCCGTCACGAGCTGGGACGCGAAACGGTGTCGCGCGTGGAGCTGGGCCTATATCACGATTTCTTCCATACCTTGGAGATGACGGCGGATTCGCTGAGCAACGCGATCCTCGCGGGGCTTTCGGCGGATGCGCTGGAGGAAGTGGTTATTGCGGGCCTTTACCATGATATCGCGGTGATCGATAAGGGATCGACGATCTACGGGATACATGAGGAATTGAGCGCGAAAGCGGCCTACGACGAGTTAAAAAAGAGAGGCGTGGATCCAGAGAAGATAGAAAGGATCGTGAAACTTATTCTCATGACGCAGTTCTCCGGTGCCTTCTTTCTACCCGCTAATTTATACAAGGCCTTGGGTGATGCCATCGTGGAAACGAAGGAAGGCGGTTTGCAGTTCCTGAGCGCGGTCGAAGCCAAGATCGGAAAGGGGGAGGCCGCTAAGCTTCCCGTAGTGTTCAAGCCTTCGACGATCGACGAGTCCCTGCGAAAAACGGGGGCCGCCATCGCGCTCGCGGACCTCAAGAGCGCTATTTCCTCCGAGCGCTACGTGCAAATGCTCGAAGCCCTCTTCGATGAGTACGACGTATCGGACCGCGCCTTTCCAGGAGCCAGCACGTTTCTCGCGAACCTCGGTTGGCTGTCCGCTTACGATACCTTTTTCGGGACATTCGGGTTCATTGAATTTGCCCTGTTGGGCAAAGGAACGGGGAGGCTGGATGTCCTCAACGCGGCTTTGGGGGCCGATGCCCTTTCGGACGCGGATCGCCAGGACCTCAATGTCAATAAAGCGCTGTTTGCCGTCCTACAGGGGCTCATCAAACAGGTCCGTGAAGATCAAAAGCCCCTGAGGGCCGAGCAGGAAGCGCTCGTTCAGTCCATCCGCGCGAATATTTTGGGAAATTCCGATGCCCTGTCTGACGAAAGCAGCGCCGTTGTCGCGAACCTCTTGGATCTCATCACGGCGGACAGCGCTCTCCACAAAAATGAGCCGCTGGCCGAAGCGCAGATCACTTCACTGCGCGCTCTCCGGGGCAAACCTTTTTACGCCAACGAAGTCCATCGTATCCTCACTAGGCACGCCGAACAAAAATTGGGAAGAGGCGAGAAGCTGGACCAAGGCGAGCTGGGTGATCTGAAGGAAGCGGAAAAGTACTATTCACGCGACGTCTCCAAGCTCCAAGAGGCCAAAACATCCCTTAAAAAGGCCCAAGAAGGCCTCGCGGACGCGAAATCTAAAAATATCGCGCCGCTTGTCATGCGATTCACGAACCACGCCAAGACGCATCAAGCCCGCGTGGACGCGGTGGAGAAGGCGCTTCCGAACGTGCAGAGCCTTTTGGAAAGGGCTGGCGGAACGGCGGTCATCCAAGCGTTGGATGATGACGCGGCGGCCGATACGAACGCCTGGTGGACCGATAAAAAGGCGGAACTCGGCCTTCAGATAGACGATGTTTTAGACACACAGCTTGCCGAGCACATTGACGCGGATGCGTCCAAGTCCGGCCACCGCGACACGGCGGTACATGCCGCGGACGGAA
>CAZBAY010000051.1:0-7333 GCA_964489945.1 uncultured Planctomycetia bacterium | reverse complement strand
CTCACGTACCCCACATACGGCTTCAAAAAAGTTGTGGACCTCGGCGAGTGGTTCTATGAAATGACAAAACTGCCGCTGCCACTGGGTGTGGACGTGATCCGGAAGAACCTGGGCCGCGACGTGATGCGCAAGGTGACGAAGCTTCTGCGCGTCAGCATCGAGTACGGGCTCAAGAACCGGCAGGAGGCGCTCGAATACGCGATGAAGTTCGGGCGGGGGATAGAAACTGAGACGGCGGACAAATTCGTCGGCATGTACGTCAACGACTCCACGGTCAACATGGGCCGAAAGGGCAAAGATGGGCTGCAGTTCCTCCACCAAGCGGCCCTCGAGCGCGGACTGTTGAAGAATACCCATAAGATCGAATTCGTTGCGATGTAAGTCCCGCATGCAAAAAAGCGCCAGCTTTATTCAGAAATCCTCCGATTGGGTCCGCAAGCCAAAAAATATCGATGCAAATTTAAAAGACTACGAGAAGACTTATAAGACTTTCTCCTGGAAGAGCGTCGAGAAAGAATTCAGCTGGTTCAAGACGAAGAAGGTCAATGTCGTCTATGAGATGGTCGACCGCCACGCGGCGGGCCCAAGAAAGAACAAGGTTGCGCTTTACTACTGGGACCCGACACCGACCGCCCAAAACCCCCAGGGGCGGGATGAAAAATACACCTTTCTAGATCTTAAGCGCGAGTCAAGCCGCTTCGGCAATGTCCTAAAAAAGCACGGCATCAAAAAAGGTGACCGCGTCGCGGTGTTCCTGCCTAGAACGCCGGAGCTCTATTTTTCCATTCTTGGGGTGAACCGCATCGGCGCCATTCCCGTGCCGCTCTTTGAGGCCTTCATGGAGGCGGCGCTTGAGGACCGCCTTGAGGACAGCCGATCCGCGGCCATTGTGACAACACCCGAGCTTGCGGGCCGAATTCCTTTTGAAAAACTCCCCGCCCTCAAGATCGTCTTTCTTTTGGCGGAGAGCGGCCGCTCGTTGCTTGAGGTTCCCGGGAAAGATCTATCGCGTCTAAAGGTCTTTAATTTCGGGGATGAGGTCAAAGGCGTTTCTCCCAAACTTGATCCCGCGTGGCTCACCTTGGATGACGGGCTCGTGATCCATTACACGTCGGGTTCCACCGGCCGGTCGAAGGGCGTGCTTCACCGCCAGTACGCGATGGTGGGCCATTATCAGACATCAAAGTGGGCGCTCGATCTGCGGGAGGATGACGTTTACTGGTGCACCGCTGATCCCGGATGGGTGACCGGCACCTCATACGGCATCTACGGGCCGTGGACACTTGGAATTTCAAGCGTCGTGCTGGGCGGGCGATTCGCGGCGGACCGCTGGTACCAGGCGATCGAGAAGTACGGCGTCACCATGTGGTACAGCGCGCCGACCGCTTTCCGCATGTTGATGTCGCAAGGCAAAGAGCTGCCCGGCCGGTACAACTTAAAAAGCCTTCGCCATATCTGCTCAGTGGGAGAGCCGCTCAATCCCGAGGCCCTGCGTTGGGTCCGGGAGATCACGGGCCTGGCCCCTCATGAAACCTGGTGGATGACCGAGACGGGAATGCAGATCATCTGCAATTATAGGAGCCTCGATTTCAAGATCGGCGTGACGGGCAAGCCCTTTCCCGGAACCTACGCGACCGTCGTCAACGATAAAGGAAAGGAAGTCCCGCCCAACACGCTTGGGAATCTCGTCGTGAAGCCGGGATGGCCCTCCATGATGAAAGAGATCTGGGGCAACAAGGCAAAATTTCAGGAGTATTTCAGGATCAAGGGGTGGTATTTGAGCGGCGATTCAGCTTATAAGGATAAAGAGGGATCTATCTGGTTCGCCGGGCGCGCGGATGACGTGATCAAAACGGCCGGCGAGCGTGTCGGGCCGTTTGAAGTGGAGAGCGCGCTGGTCCAGCACCCCGCGGTGGCGGAGGCGGGCGTCATCGGGAAGCCGGATGAATTGAGGGGGAGCATTATCAAGGCTTTTATCAGCCTGAGGACGGGTTTCAAGGCTTCGGAGGATCTCAAAAAGGAGATCGCCGGATTCGTGAAGAAAAATCTCGCCGCCCACGCGGCGCCCCGGGAGATCGAATTTTGCGACCGAGTGCCCAAGACGCGTTCCGGCAAGATCATGCGGCGCGTGCTCCGCGCCTGGGACCAGGGCCTGCCGGTGGGCGATATCAGCACAATGGAAGAATAGAATAAATGGTACACTTAGAAAGAGGAACGTCCCTATGAAGTTCAGGGTGGTTTTCATCATTTTTCTTCTTTGCGGGCTCCCGGCCCTTTCTTTCGCCGAGGAGAAGGCGGAGCTCATCGACGAGAACAAGGACGGTCGCAAGGAAACGACGCTATTCTCGAACGAGTACGGGAAGATCAGGTCTGAAGTCGACATGAACGGTGACGGTAAGCCCGACCGCTTCGTCAAATTTAGGGGGGGAGTGCGCGCTTCAGCCGAGAGCGACAAAAATTTTGACGGCAAGATCGAAAGCTGGGACACTTACACTCCAAAAGGGTCTCTTATCAGGACGGGCCGGGATTCGAACGGCGATGGAAAGCCCGATACATTCAAGCAAATGCTGAAGGGTCGTACGCTCGTCCTCAAGGAGATAGACCGGAATTTTGACGGGAAGATCGACCGCCGCCAGCTCGATCAATGGGGCGAGCGGAAATTCGGCCCCGGCATCGCCCCCGTGCCCGGTTACATCGCGCTTTGGAAAGAAGAAGACAACGACTATGACGGAAAAGTCGATGTCTACCATGAGCGTGGAAATAAATCGCCTTCAAAGGCGAGGATAGGCAAGCCGATCGATACGCCTCCCGCCGGCTATGGGCCCAAACCAAAAACTCCCCCCAAAAAAGAAAATGCCGAGGATAGGCGCCTAAGGGAAAAGAATGAGAGCTACGGGCTGACATGAGCTTAAAGATCGTGGCCTGCGGCGTCAGCGGATTGATCGGAAAACCTCTTTCAGCCGCGATCCTTGCCAAAGGCTACGAATTGGTGCGGCTTGTCCGTAGAAAGGGGCCGGCCATTTCAGGGGCGCGCGACCGCGAAGTGTGGTGGTGGCCGCCGACGCTGGGGGATTGGGTGAAAGAGATCAACGGCGCGCACGCCGTCATCAATCTTTCAGGTGAGTCGATCGCCGGTAAACGCTGGACGGGGTCCCAAAAGAAAGAATTGCGCGCCAGCCGGCTTCACGCCACGAGGGCCATTGTCGAGGCCATTTCGCAGGTAAAAAATAAACCCAAGGTCCTTTTGAACGGCTCCGCGGTCGGTTTTTACGGCCCGCGGGACGCTTCGGTGATCGATGAAAGCGCCGAGGCGGGTTCTGATTTTCTTTCTGAATTATGCCGGGAGTGGGAAAAAGAAGCCAGGAAGGCCGAGGCTTTTGGCGTCCGCACGGTGAATCTCCGGACCGGGATCGTCCTTTCTCGGGAGGGAGGGGCGCTGGCCAAGATGCTCCCGCCGTTCCAGGCTTTCCTCGGCGGTCCTCTCGGGAATGGACGCCAGCTCTTCAGTTGGGTCCATATTGACGATGAGGTCGGCGCCATCCTGAAGGCGCTGGAGGATCCCGCGCTTCGAGGGCCTGTGAACCTTACTTCTCCGCACGCGGTTCCGATGAAAGAGTTCGCTCAAACACTTGGCCGCGTCCTGGGCCGGCCCTCCGTTTTTCCGGCCCCTGGCTTTGTGCTGAAGCTTCTTCTGGGGGAAATGTCGTCCCTTCTTTTGACAGGCCAAAACGTTTATCCCCGAAAGCTTGTCGAAGCGGGGTTTGCGTTCCGTTATCCCGTCCTGGAAGCCGCCCTCCGGGCCTTGCTCCGCAAGCCATAGATCCCCATTGACAAGAGGGGTTCTGAATGCTATATTTTTATCTCTTTTTGAAAGGGAAAAATGTCGACTTTATTCGCCAATAAAAGGGACCATCAGAACAAGAAATGGCATGTGGTTGATGCCAAGGACCAAGTTCTCGGCAGGCTCGCCGTCAGGATCTCAAGGATCCTTTCCGGAAAGATCCGGCCGATCTATACGCCCCATGTGGATACCGGGGACGGCGTCATCGTCATCAACGCCGGTCTGATCCGGGTGACAGGGACCAAGCGGAAGACGAAGATCTACAAGAATTATTCCGGATACCCGGGCGGGTTGAGGGAAAGGACGTTCGAGAGGGTCATGGCCCAGGACCCGACCTATCCGGTGAAGCACGCCGTGAAGGGGATGCTCCCGAAGTCAAGGCTCGGCAAAAAGATGATCACGCACCTTTTGGTGTACGCGGGGGCGGAACACCCGCATTCGGCGCAGAAACCCAAAACATTTTCACTGAAGCATCACTCCTAAAATGACGACTGAGACAGAGACAAAGAAAATAACTTTACTGAAAGCTCCCCAGGACAAAGAGCTAGGCACCGGACGGCGCAGGGAAGCCACGGCGCGGGTCCAGCTTTTTAAGGGTTCGGGCATCATCCAGGTGAATCGCCGGGAGCTGACCGCCTATTTTGGAAGGCCGACGCTGCGGATGATCGTCCGCCAGCCGCTTGAGGCTGTCAGCCTGAATGATAAAGTCGATGTCATCGCGAATGTCGCGGGCGGCGGGCTCGCCGGCCAGGCGGGCGCGATCCGGCATGGCATTTCCAGAGCTTTGATCACTTTTGACGAGACGTTGAAACCGTTGCTTCGTCGCGGCGGATTTTTGACCCGCGACCCCCGTATGAAGGAACGTAAAAAGCCGGGGCGAAAGGGCGCCAGGCGCCGGTTCCAATTCTCGAAGCGATAAAAGGGCATTTTACCGAAGAAGCACAAAATTAAGAATTGTCGTAACTCTAGAATTGGCCGGGCCTTACGCTCGGCCAATTTTTTTATTTTTTGACAATGAAGAAATTCATCTCTATAATGATGTGTTTTGTAAAAATAGGGCAGACAACCACTTATGAAAAAACTTAGAGTCGGCGTCGTCGGCGCGACAGGGTATACCGGTGAGGAGCTCGTCAGGCTTTTAGCTGATCATCCCCACGTCAAGATCACCTACGTCTCGGGCAAAGAAGACCGGGACGAAAAGATACAGGAGCTTTTTCCTTATTTGAGGAACAAGCTCGATCTTGATTGCCGGGCGTTCCAGGCCGGCGAGGCGATCGAAAAATGCGACCTGGTATTTCTGTCATTACCGCATACGGTTTCGATGCAGGTGGCCCCTGTGTTCCTGAAGGCCGGAAAAAAAGTCGTGGACGTGAGCGCGGACTACCGGCTTAAGGACGCGAAAACGTATGAGAAATTTTACAAAGTTCCGCACAAGGATCCCGTGAACCTGAAAGAGGCCGTTTACGGGCTCCCCGAGGTGAACCGCGACAAGATCCGCCGCGCGAAGCTCGTGGCTAATCCCGGCTGCTACCCGACGGGCGCCATTCTCGGCGTCCTGCCCGGGCTGAGGCATGGTTTTTTCGACGCGGCCTCGATCCAGATCGACGCCAAAAGCGGCGTCACGGGAGCCGGCCGCAAAGCGGAGAAATCGCTCAATTTTTCGGAGGTCAACGAATCTTTCAAGGCGTACAAACTGTTTGAGCACCAGCACGTGCCGGAGATCGATCAGGAGCTGTCACGAGCGGCGCATAAAGAGGTGACGGTGGTGTTCGTCCCGCATCTTCTGCCTGTGAACCGCGGGATCCTTTCAACGATCTACGTGAAACTGAAGAAAAAGGCGGACACCCAGAGCTTGATCCGGGCCTATCAGAAATTCTATGAAGGGGAGCCTTTTGTGAAAGTCTATGACAAGGGCCTTTTACCCGAGCTGAAGAACGTCGTGAACACAAATTTTTGCGACATCGGGCTGCGCGTGAACGAGGACAAAAAGCTCGCGGTCATCGTCGTCGTCATCGACAATCTCGACAAGGGCGCCGCGGGACAGGCCGTCCAGAACATGAACATCATGTCGGGCTTCGCGGAGACGGACGGTCTTTCATGAAGAGTATCCAAGGCGGGGTCACGGCCCCGCTCGGTTTCAAGGCCAACGGCGTCTTTTGCGGCATTAAAAGATCGAAGAAACGCGATTTGACGCTGATCCACTCTGAACGGCTTTGTGACGCGGCCGGAGTTTTCACGACGAACAAGGTCCAGGCTTCCTGTGTCGTCGTGAACAAGGAGCATCTGCGCGATCTGAGGGCGCAGTCCATTATCGCAAATTCCGGGAACGCCAACTGCATGACTGGGGAAAGCGGCTTCGAGAATACGCGAACGATGGCCGCTGTCACGGCGAAACTTTTGAGAGTGAAGTCCACGAACGTTCTCGTGGCTTCTACCGGCGTCATCGGAAAACCACTGCCGATCAAGAATATCGTGAAAGCGGTCCCCGGGCTTGTCCGGGGTTTGAGCCGCAAGGGCGGCGAGTACGCGGCCGCGGGGATCCTGACGACTGACCGCATGATCAAGGAGATCGCCCTCGAGTTCGAGATCGGAAGGCGCAAAGTACGAATTGGGGCGATCGCGAAGGGTGCGGGGATGATCCATCCGGAGATGGCGCTTCCCGGACCCAGGCACGCGACGATGCTATGCTTTGTGACGACCGACGCGATGATCACGCCGAGCGCTTTGAGGGACGCGCTCGATCGCGCCGCGCAGAAAACATTCAATATGATCACGATCGACGGTGACATGTCGACGAACGACATGGTGCTGGTCCTGGCCAACGGGATGGCGCAGAACAAGCGCATCGTTGAAAAGACGAAAGAATTCCGCGATTTTGGCCGCGCGCTTGAGACCGCCTTCTTATATTTGGCCAAGCAGATGGTGCGCGACGCCGAGGGCGCGACGAAATTCGTCGAGATCGCGGTGAAGAACGCCGCGACGCGGCAGGACGCGCGGTCCGTCGCGCGCTCCGTCGCTAGTTCCAATCTTTTCAAGTGCGCGCTTTTCGGCTGTGACCCGAACTGGGGGAGGATCGCGGCGGCGGTGGGTTACGCGAGCGCCCACGTGGACCCCTGGAAACTCCATATTTATCTGGGCAAGGAGATCGTGCTGCGCAACGGCGGACGGGTGAAGAAACAGGCGGCGATCTTGAACCGCGTGTTCGCTCAGAAGAACATCAAGATCACGGTGGACTTGGGGCTCGGCAATTACGGCGCGACGTCCTACACCTGCGATTTTTCAACGAACTACGTGCGCATCAATTCCGCGTACCGGACCTAAGGAGAGAGAATGGAAGAGATCATCAAAAAAGCGGACGTGCTGATCGAGGCGCTGCCGTACATTCAAAGTTTCTACGACAAGACGATCGTCATCAAATACGGCGGCGCGGCGATGACGGACAACCAGATCCGGCGGAATGTCCTCGAGGACATCGTTTTCATGAGCTACGTA
>CAZBAY010000050.1:0-16583 GCA_964489945.1 uncultured Planctomycetia bacterium | reverse complement strand
GTGAGGACGAGCGCCAACAAGAAGCCTCCCCGGTAACCGCTTAAGAAGGCTTTCCAATCAAGCTTCAACTCCCGTATCCACTGGACGAGAGAAAAGACCCATAGAAAAAAAAGCAGAAAGATCAGAAAATAGGCGAGTCTCGAAAAGCAGGTTTGCATCAGCCCGGGAGTGAGGTAGGTAAAAATCGCAAAAGCGACGCCCAAGACGGACAAGACGACGCCGATCGCGATTCGAATGGACCCTAAATTTTGCATGGCTGCCTTTGCTTAAGTGATTTTAAGTCAATTATAATTGAAAAGAGTGAAAAATCAATGAAATGTTCAATTCCCGGCGCCATTAAGGTATACTAGCTGGCGCTCAAACATGGCTTCACACTTTTTTCGTTACCTGAAGATGTACGTTCCCGATGGGGCGAGTGTCATCCAGATCGGTCCTGGAGACGGGCGTCTTCTCTCCTGCTTGAAACCTTCCCGCGAGAAATCTGTTACCGTCGCCGGGTTACGGGACGCGTTCCCCCAAAACACCCAACCGGGCGAGACCTTCGATTTTGCCATCCTCGTGGTGTCCTCGGAAATGCCGGCGGACTGGCGGCAAGTAGGCAAAGATCTGCTCAAAGTCTGCAGAGCATCGACCCGCATCATTCTCGCCGGCCCGCGGGGGATTTCAAAAAGGTTCTCTCCCGGCCCTGATTATGAAGTCGTTAGGACTGAAAGGAAATGTCTGTTGCAAGCCGATATTCTCCTGTTATCGCCTTTTCTGAACAGGATTTTAGCCAATCTTCCCTTTTTCAACCGCTTTTGCGCCTTAGAATTCCTTATCGTCCGGCCTCTTTTGACAGCCGGCGGCACACCCAGTGTCTCGGTGATCGTCCCCTGCCACAATGAAGTGCAAAATGTGCTTCCCCTCGTGGAACGGATGCCGGTCTTCGCGGTTAAGGCGGAACTGTTGTTCGTGGACGATTGTTCGACCGACGGCACGGCCGGGGAGGTTGAACGCGTCGCGAAACTTCACCCCGAAAAAACGATCCGTCTCATCCGCCGCACCGTTTGGGAAGGCAAGGCGGCTGCCGTGCGAGCGGGATTTGAGCACGCAGACGGGGATATTGTCATGATCCTGGACGCGGATATGGCGGTGGCTCCGGAGGACATCTTGAAATTTTGCGATCCATTGGTTTCGGGCCGGGCAGAATTCCTGAACGGAACCCGCTTTATTTATCCGATGGAAAAGGGAGCCATGCGTTTCTTGAACAGCATAGGCAACCGGCTTTTCGGGTTTTTCCTGTCGTACCTCATCGGCCAGAAGATCACGGATACGCTCTGTGGCACGAAGGCGCTCTATCGAAAAGACTATGAAAGGATCGCGAAAAACAGGGAATTTTTAGGGACCTCGGATCCGTTCGGGGATTACGATCTTCTTTTTGGCGCGGCCAGGCTTAATCTCAAGATCGCGGAAGTACCCGTGAAATATTTCGCGCGCCGGTACGGTCAGTCAAAAATGAGGCGGTTTTATCACGGGTGGCTTTTTTTTCGCGTGTGCCTGATCGCCATGCGGAAGCTCAAATTCAGTTGAAGTTCACGAACGGAAAGGTATAATCAACAGAATAACAAAGGGGAGAACGCATGAAAAAACATTTTTTTCTAAAATCAGTTCTTGTGGTCATGAGTTTCATTGTCGCGGCCGGATGCGCGACGACGAAAGGCCGCCGCGCGGAACTTTCGGCGGACCCGAACGCGCAGGTCGCGCAGCTTCAGACGGAGCTCGCTGACAAGGACCGGCAGATCCAGGAATTGCAATATCAGTTGGATAGCTACAAGACCTCGGCCCCAAGCGCGTCCAGTTTCTCGAAAAGCGCCACTCCGGGGACTTCCTCGGCTATCCGGGTTTCCGGCATTTCGGTGGAAGATGTCCAACGAGCGCTGGCGAGCGCAGGTCTAGACCCCGGCCCGGTCGACGGCCGGATGGGGAAGAAGACCAAAGCGGCGGTCAAAGAATTTCAGCGCCGGAATAATCTCAAGGCGGACGGCGTCATCGGCGAAAGGACCTGGTCGTACCTCAAGTCCTGAAGATGTTCGTCCACATGGTGCTATTCCGGATCCGGAAGGCGAAGGTGCCGGTTTACACCGCCGACTGCCGGATGTGGGCGAAGGAAGCCGCCAGGCACCGGGGATTTCTTGGGTACCACACGCTTTTTCGCACGAACGAAAAGCACCAGTATGCTTCCTTTTATATGTGGAAAACGGAAAAGGACCACACCCGTTTCATGGAAAAACACCACGACCGCCTTGTGGCGCTGTCCAAATGCCCGGTCAAAGTGCTCGGGTATTATAACTTCAAAACTTCCCGGTAACGTGTAAGAGCCCATCATGCAGCAATTCCACTCCATCGCTCTCCTCGTTCCTGAGATCAAGGAACTGCTCGCCCAGAAGGATTATCCTCTCTTAAAGCAGGTCATGCGGCAGTGCAACCCCATCGAGTTCGCGGATTCCTGGAAGAAATTCGCCGAAGAGGAGCGTCTCCAGATCTTTAAGCTCCTGCCGGGCGCCGCGGCGTTGAGACTTTTCGAGATCCTCGAGATCGAGGACCAGCGCGCTCTTCTTGGGAAATTGAATGAGGACAGCGTCGCGCCGATCCTCGAAGGTATTTCTTCACCGGACCTCGCCAAACTTTTCCACAGGATGACCTCGCGCCAGGTGAAAAAAATGACGGGCCTCATCAAGCGTCAGGAAGCCCTGGCGCATATAGATCTTCTGATGAAATTTCCCGAGAAATCGGCGGGCAGCTTCATGCATCCGGAATTTGTGAAGCTGGGCCCCAAACTCACGGCCAAACAAGCGATGCACCTTCTGCACGCGATCGCCCGTCCCAATGAAAAGGAACATCTCTATTCGCTCTTTGTCACGGACGAACAGGGAAAAGTTCTTGGCTCTTTGTCGCTGCAGGACCTTTTGAGCGCGCCTGAGGACGAAAAACTCTCCGAGATCATGGTCTCCGTCGAGGGGATCAAGGTGAAGCCCGAAACGGACCAGGAGGAGGTTTCCCACCTCTTTTCCAAATACAATCTGGCCTCCGTGCCTGTCGTGGACGATACCGGGAAGCTCATGGGTGTCCTGACCGTTAAAGATATCATCTCGGTCGTCAAACAGGAGGCCACGGAAGACATCGCGAAAATGGTCGGTACGAGGGCCGGGGATGTCCAGGAACAATCTGTTTTTAAGATCGTCCGCTACCGGATGCCGTGGCTCGTGGTTACCGTGTTCGGCGGGTTTCTCATTGCCGCGATCATTAAATTCTTTGAGCCGACGCTCGCCAGAGTGATCGCGCTGGCGTCCTTTTCGCCGCTCATCGCCGGCATGGGGGGTAATGTCGGGTCGCAATCCGCTACGATCATGGTCCGCAGCCTGGCGCTTGGGCACTTGAACGGTCTTCAAAGGGTCCGGACGATCTTTCGTGAACTCCGGGTGGGGCTCGTGATGGGCGGCATCTACGGAGCGCTTCTCGGGGGCGTCGCGTATCTTTTGTATGGCGCGCAGTATGGCGCGCACTTCTCGATCGTCGTCGCCGTAGGTATGTGCGTGTCGATGACGGTGGCTGCGACAATGGGCGCGGTCGGGCCGCTCTTTTTTGAACGGATCGGCGTCGACCCGGCCACGGCGACAGGCCCCCTCATCACGACGACGACCGATATCATCAGCAACTTCACTTATTTCGGCCTGGCCACGCTTCTACTGATGCAATTCTGAAGTGATAAAGCCCCGTTTCTTCTTTTTCCTTCCTCTTTTTTTCCTTTTCTTGCCGGCAAACTCTCTTCAGGCGTCCGAAATGGAGTTCGTGAAAGTTTTCGGTATCCAGGGACAGGCCGAGATGCGCGGGACAGCGGATAAAAGCTGGCGGCCGCTTGAAAGGGATACGGTCCTCGGGGAGGGTGATCAGGTCCGCGTGTTGGCTCAAAGCGCCGTGCATCTGGTGCTTGACGCGAGCCTTGAAAGCATGGCGACGCTCGGCGAAAACGCGCGCCTCAGGATCCTTCATGGGCCTATCGCCAGTTTTTCGCTGATGAAAGGCACGCTATTTCTCTATCGCGAGAAGGAAAAGCCTGCTGCCACCATTTCCTCCTTTAAGGTGCTGACGAAAGATCTCGAAGTCAGGATGAAAGAGGGGGGCGGGATCATTGAAACCGGCGCCCAAGGCACGTGGGTGAGGATGTTCGCCGAGCGGGCCGAAGTGATGAACCGTTTTAACTCGTCGCGCAGGCCAAAGCCCGAGGCGGTCGAGGAAGCTTTCAAGTTTTTCGCGAGCACGGAGAGCCGCCAGACATCGCTTGAGCGTATCGGCCCTTCGGATTTTGACGCGTGGCAGCCGTGGATCAAGAAAATTTACGCGAGAAAAGATCTTTTTTCCGCCGAAGCGCTTGAAAAAGAGATGTCTTCATTAAAGGCCGGCGCCCGGTGATCGGCACGATCACACTCAATCCTTCCATAGACCAGCATCTCGTCGTTCCGCATCTTCACATGGATGACACGAACCGCGCCCGCTCGATCACCGATTACCCCGGCGGGAAAGGGCTCAACGTGTCGAAAGTGGTCCGCGAGCTTGGTGGACCGACACGGGCGTACGCGCTTGCCGCGGGATTTGTCGGGCGGTACTGGGGCGAAGGCGTCAGAAAACTCACTATTCCTTTTTCGGCGGAATTTGTGAAAGGGGAAACCCGGATCAACACGATCCTGACCGACCTGAAAGAGGGCACCCAAACCCGCGTCAGCGCGCCCGGGCCCCGAGTTGAACAAAAGCAGATAGACGCGTTCCTGAGAAAACTTCTTTCCGCCCGGCCCAAACCTTTTTTGTGGGCGCTCGGCGGGAGCCTCTCGCGCGGAATGAAACCATCGACCTACCGGACTTTTATCTCGGCGCTTCAACGGAACGGGACCCCCTGCATTTTGGACACGGACAACGAAGCGCTGAAGCTCGGGATCGAAGCGAAACCCTTCATGATCAAGCCCAACGAACACGAGATGGAGCGGTTGATGGGCCGGTCGCTCAAAACGCTCGGGGATTACACGAAGTCGGCGAAAGCGCTCATCCGCAAAGGTGTGGGCCTGGTCGTCGTTTCGCTGGGCAAACGCGGCGCGCTATTCGTGACCGAGCAGGAGAGCTTTCATATTTCAACGCCTTCCGTTGCTGTTAAGAGCAAGGTCGGCGCGGGCGATTCCCTCATCGGGGGCCTGGCACTCGGGCTCCTGCGCAACCTGCCCCTGCGCGAAGCCGCCCGCCTCGGCGTCGCCGCCAGCACCTCCGCGGTGATGAGAGAGGCGCCGCGCCTCTGCCTCCGCAGTGACATTCCAAAGCTCCTTCCCCGTATTGCCATCAAAACTCTCTAGCGGTATAATAACGGTCACTTACAAGGAGGATTTTCGAAATGGAAGCGCAAAATAATTCCAATCATTTACAGGTGGGGCAGAAGGCCCCGGATTTCACGGTCCAGGCCCTCGCTCCGGACGGAAGTTTCAAGGACATTAAGCTTTCCGATTATAAGGGAAAATGGGTCGTGCTTTTCTTCTATCCGCTCGACTTCACGTTCGTCTGCCCGACGGAGATCAAAAGCTTCGACAAGCTTTATCACTCCTTCAAAAAGCACAACGCCGAGATCCTCGCCGCCAGCACCGACAGCGCGTTTTCCCACAAGGCGTGGGTGGAGCGCGAACTGGGAAAGATCCAATTCCCGATCCTGGCCGATACGACGCACAAGCTCTCCAGGAGCTTCAACGTTCTTGTGGAGGATAAGGGGATCGCGCTCCGCGGCACCTTTATTATCGACCCGGCCGGTATCCTGAAATCCGCCGTCATCAATGACCTGTCCGTGGGCCGCAGCGTCGAAGAAACGCTCCGCACGCTTCAGGCGCTCGAGACGGGGAAGCTTACGGGCTGCGAGTGGAAGCCCGGCGAGAAAACGCTGAATTAATTGTCCAAACGAAAGATCGCCCTCCAGATCGTCCGGCGCCTGCGGGAGCAGGGGCACGAAGCCTATTTTGTCGGCGGGTGTGTCCGGGACCTCCTTCTCAAAAAATCCCCCAAGGATTTTGATATCGCGACTGACGCTGTCCCGAAAAAGGTAGCGAAGCTTTTCTCCAAAACGATCCCGGTGGGCGCCCAATTTGGTGTGATGCTCGTCGTGCAGGACGGCCACACGTTCGAGGTCGCGACGTTCCGCACGGACGAGGGGTACAAGGACGGCCGCCGCCCGACGGGAGTCCGGTTCACCGACGCGAAAGAAGACGCGTTGCGGCGCGATTTCACCGTGAACGGTCTTTTTTACGACCCCGTGTCGCGGAAGGTCATGGACTGGGTGGGCGGGGAAAAAGATCTCCGCAAAAAAGTCATTCACGCGATCGGCGATCCGGCGAAGCGCTTCGAGGAGGACAAGCTCCGGATGCTCAGGGCCGTCCGCTTCGCGAGCGTCCTCGGTTTCAAGATCGGGCCCAAAACATTCTCGGCCATCAAGAAACGCGCTTCCAAGATCCATGAAGTCAGCCACGAGCGCGTGCGCGACGAGCTTGTCAAAATGTTCACCGGGCCGCATCCCGCGCTGGCGCTCACGCTTTTAGACCAGGCCGGACTCCTCAAAGAAGTGCTCCCCGAGATCAGCCGCATGAAGGGTGTGCGGCAGCCCAAGGCTTTCCATCCCGAAGGGGACGTGTTCGTTCACACGGCGCTTCTCCTTAAGCAATTGAAAAATCCCACGACGCTCCTGGCCTTTGGCTGTCTTCTCCATGACGTGGGAAAGCCCGCCACGTACCGCCGCTCCGACCGGATCCGCTTTAACGGCCACGACCGCGTCGGCGCGCGGATCAGTGAGAAAATTCTCGAGCGCCTGCGCTTTCCCAATGAGTTGAAAGACCGGATCGTCGCCTGCGTGGAAGGGCACATGCAGTTCAAGGATGTGAAGAAGATGCGTGAGAGCACGCTCAAACGATTTTTACAGAGAGAAACGATGGAGACGGAACTCGAGCAGCACCGCGTGGATTGCCTGGCAAGCCACGGGGATCTGGGCAACTGGCGTTTTTTGAAAAAGAAACTCCGAACGCTATCGAAAGAGGAGATCAAACCCAAGCCGCTCATCAATGGGGGGGATCTCCTCGGCATGGGTTATCCGGAAAGCCCGGCGATCGGCAAGATCCTGAGGGCTGTCGAGGAAAGGCAGCTGGATGGCAAGCTCTCCTCCAAGGAGGAGGCGTTGGCGTGGGTGAAGTCGAAGGAGGGGTCATGGCGGACCTGATCGCTAAGGGCGGATGGGTGATGGTCCCGATCCTTCTGGGGTCGCTCGTCGCGCTGACGCTCGTTCTGGAAAGGGCCTGGTTTTTCTTGAGAATACGCCTCAACACGCAGGTGTTCTCAGAGGGCATTTTTTCCCTCGTGCAAAAAGGAGGGATGAAGGAAGCCGCCGAGATCTGCGACCGGACGCCGCATCCTCTCGCCAAAGTTTTCAAGGCCGGTCTTGAGCACGCGGACGAAGAGGTGTCCGAGATAGACCGCGTCATGGAAAGGGAGGGCGGCCGCCAGGTCCAGAAGGTCGAGAAAAACCTGAATTATCTGGTCGTCGTGATCGGCGTGGAGCCGCTTTTGGGGTTTTTGGGCACGATCCTGGGGCTCATCCAGGCGTTCATGGCCTGGGAAAAATTCTCCGAGTCCGTCTCGGTGAGCGTTCTGGCCGCCGGCATTTACCAGGCGATGATCACGACCGCGGCGGGGCTCATCATCGCGATCCCGTATTTCGTCATCTACAATATTTTCTTGAGCAAAGTGAACGTCATCACGCAGGACTTGAACCACTACGGGGATGAGTTCGTCAGCATCCTGCATAAAGCCAGGCGCGCTAAAAGGTGAAGGTCCAGACTTCCCGCAAGTCCTTTCTCTCACTTGAATCCGTCGCGATGACGGATATTGTGATGAATCTTTTCATTTTTTTCTTCATCAGTTTCAGCCTGCTTTACACCTTCAATCCTAAAAAGGAATCCAAGATCGAGGTCAAGCTTCCGCAGGGTCGGGCGGCGGCCGAGGCGAAGGCCGATTCGCCCCTTGAAGTCTCCGTGACCGCCGGCAACGAGATCTTTATCGGCAAAACACGTATTCCGCCCAAAAAATTGAAGGAGGAGCTCATTTCACGGGCGAAACTTTCCAAGCCTTCCGGCGTTCTTGTCCGCGCGGACAAGACAGCCTCTGTCGAGACGCTCGTCAAGGTGCTTGATTCCGCCAAACAGGCGGGATTGGAGAAGCTCGGCGTGGCGATCGAGCGCACTTCCTAGAGTTTGTTATTTTTGATAAAAAAAGTTGAAATATTATAAAGGGATGTGGTAAGATTATCACCATTGAAAGGCGAGGTATCTCTCTATGTCAGAAGAAAAAAGACCGCAGCGTACGCAGATCATGACCCTCAAGGAAGTGGCGAAGTATCTAGGGGTGCATTCGATGACAGTGTACCGCCTGCTGAAGGAAAAGAAGTTGCCGGGCTTCAAAGTCGGCGGCCAGTGGCGCACCAAAAAAGAAGTCCTCGACAATTATCTCCTCAGAGACATTGATAAGAGCTCTCTCGAATCGAAGAAGAAGTAGTTTTTCCGCCACCCATGGACGCGGTCCGAGATCCTGTTTTAGATAGGTCGGACAGAGCGCGTCAGATCTCGACGGTTCTGTGGGTGACGCTTGTCTTGAATCTGGCGGTCGCGGTTTTGAAGGTCCTGTGGGGACTGGCGACCCGCTGCATGGCGATCACCGCCGACGGCGTTCACTCCTTTTCCGACGGGGCTTCCAACGTGATCGGGCTCATCGCGATACGGATCGCCGGTCATCCCGCGGACAGGGACCACCCCTACGGCCACCAAAAGTTCGAGACACTCGCCTCGGTCGTCCTGGCTTTCATGCTGACCGTCGTCGCGTTCGGGATCATGCGGGAATCCATCGTCGGATTTCTGGAAAAAAGAACACCCGAAGTCACCCCCGCGAGTTTTTTCCTCATGGCGTTCACGTTCATCGTGAATCTATTCGTCGTCTGGTATGAGCGGAAAAAGGGCCGCGCGCTTCAAAGCGATCTTTTGATCAGCGACTCGTGGCACACTGTTACGGACGTTTTCGTGACGCTCGGGGTTTTTGCGGCGCTGGCAGCGATCCAGTTCGGGGTCCCCGGGGCCGATTCTGTTTTCTCTTTCGCGATCGCGATCGTCATCCTCGTGACTGCTTTCCTGATCCTGAAACACAGCATGGATGTTCTCGTGGACCGCGCGGTGATCGAGACTGGGCAGATCGAGAAGATCGTGCGCGCCGTCGAGGGGGTCCGGGACTGCCATGAGGTCCGGACGCGGGGAAGAAAGGACAGCGTTTATGTCGATCTGCATGTGTTGGTGGATGACCGCATGACCGTGATCGATTCGCACCATCTGGCGAACATCATCGAGCACAACGTCCGCGAAGGGATCCCCGGCGTCTGCGATGTCGTCGTGCACATCGAGCCTATTTCCCACGGGCATGAGGAGGTCTAAATGGCCAAGAAAAAAGTACTGATCATCGATGACGAACGGGGTTTTTCGCAGCTCGTCGTGGATTATTTTGACACGCAAGGGTACCAGGTATTCGCTGCGGACAATCTCGACGACGCGATCACCACGTTCCAGCGGGAAAAGCCCAAAGTCGTCCTTTTGGATTTCAACATGCCCCTGGTCACCGGAGAGCGGCTCTTGCCGCTTTTGCAGACTGTGGATCCGACGGTGAAAGTGATCGTCGTGAGCGGATTCATCGAGGAGGAGGTCGAGGAAAAGTTCAAGGGCATGGGGTATTATTCCTTCTTTAAAAAAGGCGATCTTTCGCTTCAGAAGCTCAAAGAAAAAGTCGACGAGGCCCTCGGCATTTGGTGAAGTCTGGCCTCTCCCTTTTTTTCGCGCTGCTGGTCGTACCCGTTTGCCTTGCTGCGGACGCCCCCCTGGGAAAACAAGAAAAAGACACCTTTGACGCGGTCGTTCTCCTGATCGACCACAAGGCGGGGCTTCTGGGCATACAGAGCCTGAATGAAAAAACAGCCGCAGAGGAAAAGCATTCATTCAGCCTGGACCCCAATGATGTTTACGTGGTCGATTCTTTGAACCGACCGCTCGAATTCACGGATATCCAGGTGGGGGATCGGGTGGACATCTATTCGGAGATCGACTCCGCGGGAAAGGAAACCGTGATCGATATTGTGGATTACAGCCGGTTCGAGGCGGAATGATCCCCCCGGGCGAGGATTGGGAATGGATCGAGCGGTTTCGGGCGGGTGACACCGCCGCGTTCGATCTCTTATTTAAAAAGTACAAGGGTCTCGTCCTGAACCTCGCGTTCCGTTTTGTGGGGCAGCGGGAGGCGGCGGAGGACGTCGCGCAGGACGTGTTCATCAAAATTTATGAGAAGAAAGTCAAAGCGAGCCCCAGCGCAAAATTCTCTACCTGGCTTTACCGGGTCACCGTCAACGCGGCGCTCGACGTCACACGAAAGAGAAGATTTTTAAAGTTTTCCCTCGACGAGCCAAAAGAGAGCCAGGGGGAGTCCCAAGTGACTTTCGCGGATGCCCTGGCTGATCCGCATCCCGATCCGCCTCCCGGCCAGACGCTTGCGGATGCGGAAATCAAAGCGCTTCTCCAGCGAGAGATCGGCCGCTTGCCCGAGAAGCTTAAAGCCCCCATTCTCCTTTACCAGTTCGAAGACACGCCCTACGAGGAGATCGCTACCATCCTCGGCATTTCCAAAAAGGCGGTCGAAAGACGCATTTACCACGCCAAGAATATCCTCCGCGATAAGCTCTCCAAGTTAGTCTGAAATAGGTTAATAGATAAATATATAGTTTTTTGGGTTATTAAGGAGGGGGTTTGGCTTGCCTGAATCGTTCTACTCAGTAGAAGGTCCTTAAAAAGGAGGGCGCAAACATGAAAACCCTGAGAAAAGTCACGGGTTTGGTGTCAGTCCTGGCACTCTTGGCCTCCCCGGTATTCGCCGGAGCGGGAAGTGAAAAGCCGCTGTCGATCTCTGATTTCGCGGCTCTCGTGGACAATCGCGGGGCTAGCTTCCGTATGGTCGAGAACCGGTATCAGGAATACCGGAAGGGCAGATGGATCCCTGAATCCACGTTGACGAAGGAACATCTGCGGTAAGGGTACCCGTCGGAAGACGGGGCTTACTTAGAGGGTGGTAGTTAGATCCCTTTGAACGAGAAGAAAGACCAACTCTCGGGATAAGGGATCTAGCTTTTCCAGCTCCTGGATGAACGCGACGCTTTGCAGGACAGGCGCCGCGAATCGAGAATTGGGGTCACGGCAAAGCTTGGCTTTTTCGAGATGCGATTTGGCCTTTTCCAGATCCCCCTGATAGAGGAATAGACATCCCAGGTTGTAATGGGCTTCCACATCCAGGGGGTCCAGTTCCACAAGCTTCTCAAGGGCGGAGGCCGCTTCCTTCAGTTTTCTCTCGGAGAAATAAGCGACCGCAAGGTTAAAATAAAGGGCCGTCGAGGAGGGGGTAAGGACAATAGCCCTCTTATATTCATCGATCGCGAGCGCAGTGTCGTTCCGGCGGAGATGGTTGTCCGCGGTCAGTTTAAGGTCCGCGGCCTGTTGGGACTCAGCTGTCTGACAAAGCCCGACGCCGGGACTTAATATCCCGCTTAAGAAAGTGGTTATAAAAAAAACAAGAACGGCTGTTCTTATCGGTTTCATCGTCTTTCCTCTTGTGAAGGTGGAAGTATGGCTCATAAATCTCCTCGATGCAAATTTTTCTCTGTTTGTCATTTGAAGAGAAGCTTACCCGACCAATGTTTCATGCCGGTTACAGCTCCGTAAACACTGTTTGCTTACGTAAGGCCTGTGTAAAGTATCATATCTCGGTGGTATTAAATGAGTTACAAAATATCAAGGCATTTTTGGGGGTTTTACAGGAAAAGCACGTTTAAATAAGTGAAGGTGATTAAAATGGACAACAGATCAGCGGAAAAAAGCATTCATCAGTGGACCGACGAGGAGTTTGAGACTCTTTTGAAGGCGAGTGCGCCCGGAATTACCCCCTCTCAGGGGTTCGAGGCCCGTTTTTGGGAGAAGGTCGCCGAGCGGCAAAGAGAGCCTTGGCTTGTTGGCCTTTTTAGAGGTCTGGAGTCCTGGGTGCCGACACCCAGTTTTGCGGGCGCTTTGACTGTCCTCGTGATCGCGTTTCTCATGGGGAGCGCGGTCGGCGTTTATTACTCGACCCGAAGCGCGGCGGTCCCTTCGCTTGAAGCACAAAGAACCTCCATCCAATACCTCTCGGGCTTCCGGGAGTTTCAAGGCGTTCCTGCCTCTTCCATTGCCGTGACCTACTTGAGGACGATCGAAAGTGGCGGTTTGCGGTGAAAAAGCTTCTTATTTTTACGGTACTCATTTCCGCGATTACGCTGGCGGGTTTTTGGGGCGGCCGGAAGGCGTGTATGATGATGTGGCCCGCAAGTTTGAACCCGAGCCAAAACTGGTATTACGCTCTGGGCTTGAGCCCGGAGCAGGCGGAGACGTTGAAAAAGGTGGACGCGTCTTTCCGCAAGGACGCCGATAAAATGTGTATGAAGATCTGCCGGGAACGTCTTGACCTTCTGAACTTGATGGGTAAAAAAGATGCCGATCCCGTGGCGGTGAACCGGAAGATCGAGGAGATCGGGGGGCTTCAAGTTTTGCTGGAAAAGCAGATCGCTTCGCATATCCTGGAGGTCAAGAAGGGTTTGACGCCCGAGCAAACGGACGCTTATCTCGCCCGGATCCAACGGGAGCTTGCCGCGTCCATCAAGCGTAACGGTTATGGGGAGGTTTTGGCATGAACAGGGGCAGAACCATTGCTTTTCTCCTGCTATGCGCGCTCACGTTGAGTTTGGCGGCCTCTGGGGCTTATGCGCTTCCGGAATGCGGAATGGGTATAAATGCCGCTCCGATGCGGATGGAAGGGTGCGCCGGCGGCTCCGGCTGCTGCGGCTGCGAGGTGGAGACGACCTTGCCCCAAGCCGATTTTGGCCAAATGGCCGTTACGCCGTCTAAATTATCCCCGGAAGTTTTTTTTGCAGAAACAAGCCGTTCCGGCAGTTCCCTTTACCAGCCTCAGGGCTCGTCCTCCAGCGATCTTGAGGAGGAAGAGCCTTCTCACCGAAGTAAGCTCTACGATCTTTACTCCGACTACCGCATTTAGCCGATAGCGCTTTTTGGTTTGGCGTCGGTCTTATGTCCGGGAAAGGAGCAACTCAATGAGATCCAAATTTAAAATGAAGTTTTTTGGTCTTGCGATCATAGGTGCGGTGTTCGTCTGGACTCCGCTTCCTTCATCGGCACAGGCGGAAACCCTCGCTTCCGGCGCTGAAATGCGCCGGGTTGTGAGCCTCAAGGACCTTCTTGATATGGCGTGGCAGAAAAGCCCCGGCCTGAAGGTGAAAAAGTACGAATATGAGGCGGCCCGCTCTAAAGTGTTTGGCGCTTTTCTTCCGATGGATCCCATGATCGGGATCGATGTGGAAAGCCAGCCGGATGTTTTTGACTATGATGGGCGCGTGAACAACGAATACATGATCCAGCAGACCATTCCTTTTCCCACGAAACTTTTCCTAAAAGGGACGATCGCCTCCAGGGAAGCGGACATCGCTTACCAAAAATACAAGGAGGAGGCGCGTGACACCGCCTGGCACATTGAACAGCCCTACTATGAACTTTATCTCGCGAAGAAAACCCTCGAGGCGCTCGAGGAAAACCAGCGGCTTTTGGAACAGCTTGCCCGGGCGGTTCAGGCGCGCTATGAATCCGGCCAGGCGGCCCAGGATGACCTGCTGAAGATCCAGATCGAGCTCTCGAAGAACTCGATCGAGGTTTTTAACTGGAAAGAGAAGACACATATTCAGGAGGCCCATTTTTCGCACCTTTTGGATGAGCCGCTCGAGACGAAGTATGTGATCGTGAATGACGACGCGCGGTCCGTCCTGTCCTATTCGAGGCCGGAGCTGGACCGGATGGCCGTCGAAAAAAGGCCGGAGCTGAAGGCCCTCGAGATCGGGATCCAGCGCGCGAAGGACAGCCGGACGCTTGTCCTGACCGAATGGCTGCCCGATATCACGTTCAAGTACGAGGGCAGACAGTTCAAGGGAGAGGACAGTGTCAGCGAAAACGACACCTTTATCGGCGTGACGCTTCCGATCTGGTCGCTTTTCAAGGGCATCGGGGGCACCTGGAAAAGCTCGGAAGATGAGCTCAAAGCCGCCGAGGCCATGTACACCGAGATGAGAAATGAAGTGCTCCTCGCGCTCCACCAAGCCTACTCCAAAGTGAAAGCGGCCCGGAACGCGCTGAATGTCTATGAACATTCCATCCTGCCGCAAGCGAAGCTCCAAGTGGAGGTGGCCCTGGCTTCCTACGAAGCAGGGAGAGTGGATTTCATGAGCGTCATTGACGCGGAGCGGACTTTAAGGAATACGCAGATCGAATACCACAAAGCGGTCGCGGAATATGAAATGGGACTTTCGGATCTACGGCTGGCGGTGGGGGATGACCTGGCGCCTCTTTCAAGGGAGGAGAATTCCAATGAAATTAAATAAAAAAATGGTCTGGGTTTTGGCGGTGCTGGCGGGAATCGGCGTCGCGGTTTTCGCGGTCACGAACCAAAAAACATCCATGCAAGACTCAGAACACAGGGCGCACAAAGGAGGAGAGCAGTATTATTGCCCCATGCATCCCCAGGTTACTTCAGATAAACCAGGGGATTGCCCGATCTGCCATATGCGGCTCGTCCTGGCTGGCTCGGGAGAAGAGATGGAGGAACCGGCCAATGAAGAGGAAGCTGCGATGGATCCGCAGTTGATGAAAGAGGGATATACGCCGGTCCGGATCAATTCCGCGAAGCAGCAGCTCATCGGGATCAAGACGAGTCTCGTTGAGAAGAAGAGCGTCCAAAAGGGGGTCCGGACCGTCGGCCGTATCGCGTATGACCCCGAGCTTTACCAGGCCCAGGCGGAATATATTCAGTCTTTGAAAACATTGCAGAGTCTGCCGGCCGAGGCCAAAGTGGAGGAAAAAGAGTGGGCCTCCCGCTTGGTCGAGGGCGTTCTCACAAAACTCATACGTCTTGGC
This sequence comes from uncultured Planctomycetia bacterium, assembly GCA_964489945.1. GTDB lineage: Bacteria > Omnitrophota > Gorgyraeia > 2-02-FULL-51-18 > 2-02-FULL-51-18 > CAZBAY01. Next base: position 1,455 of record CAZBAY010000050.1, on the reverse strand, counting down.
TTGAATGCCGAGATGATCGATGAGATCGGCAAATACGACGCGCCCGACAAGAGTCTCCTATTCTCCATTCCCGGCGGAGAGGCGTGGGTTTACGCCAATATTTATGAGTACGAAATTCCTTTGATCAAAGTGGGAGACCCTTTGGAGGTTGAGGTGCCCGCCGCGCCGGGCAAAACGCTGGCTGGCGAGATCCGGGCTGTGGATACCGTCGTGGATCCGATGACGCGCACGGTGAAGGTGAGAGCCAGGGTAAAGAATGAGGAAGGGTTTCTAAAGCCCGATATGTATGTGAACGCCCGGTTGAAAGTAGACTTGGGAAATGTTCTCATGATCCCCGATGAGGCCGTTCTTTCTACAGGGACTTCCTCGATCGTTTTCGTGGATAAAGGAAAGGGCCTTTTTGAACCCCGGCGCGTGACGCTCGGCCAGCGGGCGGAAGGGGCTTACGAAGTGAAGGAAGGTTTGATGGAAGGAGAGCGGGTCGTCACGAACGGCAATTTTCTCGTGGACTCGGAAAGCCGGCTTAAGGCCGCTTTGACCTCCATGGCGGGGCACGCTCACGGGAGTTAATCATGATCGAAAAGATCATCGAGTTTTCGGCGCGCAATAAATTTTTAATCTTATTGCTTACTGGCGTGGCGATGGTGGGCGCCTTCTATTGCATGCGCCAGGTGCCGCTCGACGCCATTCCCGATCTTTCCGACACGCAGGTCATTGTCTATTCGCGCTGGGACCGCAGTCCCGACATTATCGAAGACCAGGTGACGTATCCCATCGTGACCGCCCTTTTGGGCGCTCCCAAGGTCAAGGATATCCGCGCGTTTTCCGATTTCGGTTTTTCCTATGTGTACGTCATTTTCGAGGACGGGACGGACATCTATTGGGCGAGGACCCGTGTGTTGGAATATTTGAGCAAAATTCTTCCCCGGCTTCCCGAGGGCGTCAAAACGGAACTCGGGCCTGACGCGACCAGCATCGGCTGGGTCTATCAGTACGCGCTGGTGGACCGGACGGGAAAACACAGCCTCCAGGAACTCCGTAGTTTTCAGGACTGGAATCTGCGTTACGCGCTTCAGTCGGTCCCCGGTGTCGCGGAGGTGGCCTCCATCGGCGGATTCCAAAAGCAATATCAGGTCAATGTCGATCCCAACCGCCTGCTCGCCTATAACATTCCTTTGGGGGATGTGGTGGACGCGATCCGCGCGGGGAATAATGACGTGGGTGGAAGGCTCCTTGAATTTTCAGGCGCCGAGTACATGGTGCGCGGCCGAGGATATGCCAAATCCGTTGAAGATATTGAGAAGATCGTGGTGGGCACCGACAAAAAGGGCACGCCTATTCTCATAAAAAATATCGCTACGGTAGTCATAGGTCCGGACATTCGCCGGGGTCTTTCGGATCTGGACGGGGAAGGTGATACCGTGGGTGGCATCATTGTGATGCGTTACGGCGAGA